>CANSWW010000152.1 GCA_947650845.1 uncultured Lachnospiraceae bacterium | reverse complement strand
AGCTTCAGCCCCCAGTTATTTGTCAGCTTTTCCTTCATTCCTCTGCAGTCCTTTCCACAGTTTATAGCCCAGGCCGCGGCTCTCCTGTGCCGTCTCCGTCAGCTTCAGAAGCTCCTCCTTCAGCTCTTCACTGGTTAGGTTGCGCCGCAGCCTGCCCAGCCTGGCTATCGAAACTGCTCCGGTCTCCTCCGACACAATCAGCGTCACGCTGTCCGTCGCCTCGCTGATCCCCAGGCCGGCCCTGTGCCGTGTGCCCAAATCCTTGCTGATCTTCCGGTTATCCGACAACGGCAGATAGCATGTCGCCGCCGTCACCCGGTTTCCCCGTACCACGACCGCCCCGTCATGCAGCGGCGTATTTTTCTCGAAAATATTCAAAAGCAACTGGCTGGTGACAAGTCCGTCTACCATAATACCGGTACGCTCATACTCCTGGAGCGGCGTATCCTGCTCAATGACAATCAAAGCGCCGGTTTTCGCCCGCCCCATTTCAAAGCAGCCCTTGACCAGCTCGCTTACCGTCTTGTCGGTAAAGCGGTCCTCCCCCTCCTTGCGGCGTCCGCCGGAACCCAAGAGCGGAATCATCCGCTTGCGCCCCAGCTCCTCCAGCGAGCGGCGAAGCTCCGGCTGGAATATGATTACCACGCCGATCAGTCCGACCTGCGCCAGCTTTTCCACCAGCCAGATGATGGTGTTCATGTGCAGCACATACGCCAGAAGGATGAACACGAGAAGGACTACGACGCCCTTCACCGGCACCCAGGCCCGGCTGTTCTTAATCCAGCGCAAAATCTGGTAAATCAGCCATGCCAGAATCACCATCTCCAGCACGTCTACCGCGCCAATGCTTGGGAGGTCCGACAGCTGCAAATATTTTTCTATAAAGCTCCTTAACCCTTCCATTGCCTGCAGCCTCCAGACTACCTTTCATCCCTGTCTTTTAAGAACTCGCGGACGTCTTTACCCAGGTCCTCCGGCTCTTTCAAAAATTCGCGGACATCGTCGCCCAAATCGACCGTCTCCCTAAGCCCCCGCTCCCGTCCTTTCTGATTAACCGCGAAGCGCTTCACCTCCCGCTGGGGGGGCGTCACGGTCAGCTTGGGAACGGCCTTCACATAATAATAGTACTCGTCATCCTCAAACTGCACATATTCCGTGCGACTGTAATCGACCGAAAACAGGAAGAACTCCAATACGAACGAAAGGAGCGCCGCCACGGTCACGCCTGCCACCACCTCGCCGATCGAGAAGCTGCCGCGGGGCGCGTTCAAAAGCGTCGTTCCGGACAGCAAGATCGTCAGCTGCGCAATCGAGCCCACGCCGATCGCAATCTTCCAGCCATGCGGCACGGACAGGCGGCGGATCACATATACCAGCACCACGGTCACCGCAAACGCCATGATTACCACAAGCATCGTGCGGTTCGAAACCAGCTGATCCACCATCAGCTGGAAGCGTGTCAGCATGCTTCCGCTCTCCGAATCCATCAGGACGGCCGCGTTTTGCCGCACGGCCTGCATCATATAATGAAGAATTACGCCAAAGCTCACCGGTACCGCCGATAACGCGCTCCCGGTAAGCCCCAGCACCAGCGGCGCCAAATACGGCAGCTTGAGCCAAAACAGCACCGGCACCAACACCAAAACAACGCTGTCGCCCGGTTTGAAGATATAATAGACAAAAAACATCACGCACAACAGGACAAAGCATACCACAAAGGCCTCTATTGAGATGGTATAAATATGCCCCAGCATGAACATCCCAAAAAAGAGCATAATCGCTCCCGGCGGCAGCAGAGAACATAAAAGCGACGCGACCAGGATTACCGGCAGGCTGTTTAAGCGGTCCAAATATCCCATCGTCCCTTTCAGCATCCACAGCGCCAGAAAGGCCAGCGTGAATTTAATCACCGGATTTAAATATATGTCGTATCGGGTGTAAAATTCCTTGATTTTTTCTTTCACTAACAGCAATTTCATCATCATAATGTCTGCTCCTTCGCTGTCCCTTCCTCCTGGTAGGATTTCATCAGCTTGCGCAGATGGCTCCGATAGCCCTTCAAACGCTTCTGCGCGTTATGGTAGCGCACAATGCATACCGTCACCGTAATCGCGAGAAACCCTACCAGCACCAGCACATACCAGCCCAGCATCTGCTTTCCCAGTTCAATCAGGCCCTCGAGCGTCATCGCCGTGATCATTTCCTCTAAATCCTCCGCATGGTAAACCGCCCACGCACAGATGCCCAGGATAAATGTAAAGGTGATGGAGATGATGGATTTCAATACTCCAAGGCCGATATAATCGCTAATAAAAAAGCGACCGATATACAGGGCCTTACGTTCTTCCCGTTTTTCGAAGATGGCGGCCCTGGTCATGGTTTTCACCCTGTTTGTCCGAATCATTTAGTCTCTCCTTACATAGTCTTTGCTATTATAGCATACCTGCGGAAAAATTTCGAGGTTATTCTATTATTTTTTTGTTTCGAAAATGTAACGATTCTCAAAAGTTTCCAAAAAGAGGCGGTCTCACCCTTCGGTGATTTCGCCTCTTTTTATTGTACGGCAATAACCGTCGTTTTACCTCGCCGTTATGCCGCCTGATCGGCTGTTACCTGTACCGCATAGGTAAATGTGCTCAGCGGCTTTGCCAGGGCCTGCAGCGCCTCCCAGCCGGCGGTCATGGTCTTGATCTCTTTGCGGAGGCTTTCCAGCTCCGCCTGATCGCAGAGACTCTTTTCATTTAACAAAAGCTCTGCGTAAGAGGTACAGGCAGTCGCTACCTCCTTCCAGATATCGGCGACCTTTTCAGACGCTGTCTGCAGCGTTTTTGTGTTCTCCTTCAGGTCCGCGTATGTTTTCCCGGCCCCGTAGAGCAGGCCGAGCAGGCGCTCTTCGTCGCTCAGCCGGTTTTCGTAGGCTGTCAGCTTCTTTCTCTCGTTTTCGACCGTTGTAGCGGCCGTCTTTTCATCGATCTCCACGATAATCAGGGGAATCCCCAGCGCTACGATGGATATAAGGATAAACCATTTGTTGGAAAGCAATTTTTCATCGGCAGAAAGACGCGCGCTGGCCTGCGACACTTTTTTCTGCGCTTCCTGTATGTTTTGGCGGATTTCTTCTTTTTTCGTCTCATCCGCCTGGATCTGAGCAGCCACGGCGTCTAGGATTGTCTGGAAATCGTCTATGTTTTGGCGGATGTTTTCGCAATAGACGGCGATCTGCCCGTTCAACGTCTGCGTATCCTTCGCGCAGGAACGCATCACCTCGGCCGCCTCCTCAAACATGGCGGAAAGGTTTTGGCGGATGTCTTTGTTCTTTGGGTCCTCTGCCAGCAGCTCGAGGCTTTGCTGCGCTATTTCCATATAGGAAGAAAAGGAAAAGCCCAAAATCGTCTGCGGAACGCTGCAGCAGTGAGGGACGATTACTTCGGCCCAGTCTTTGCCGTTTTCGCGCACCGACCAATAGCAGGCATCGGCTTTTTTTCCGTCTTCTCCTTCGACTCCCATATCGCTGGGAGCACTGGTTAACAGCAATGCGCTGTTGTACGCGGCAATGTCCAGCACCGCTTGCTGGTAGGCCAGCAGACGGTCGCTTAATTCGTTTTCTTTGAGGGTATAGTATCGGATCATGGGCTTTCCTCCCATCAGCTGGCTTCGGATTTTTGGCGGTCGATATAGGTAAAGCTCAGGGACGAAAGCGACTGAACGGCTTCGTAGTAGTGAACCGCTGCTTCGTCGGCGTTTTGCATGTTGCGGGCGGCTAAGAGCAGCGTTTCGCGGTTGAGCGCCGCTTTTTCCTCGTTTAGCATGCTCCGCATGTCCGTGGCCAGGTCTCCGATCGTGGTCCACAGGCTTTCTACTCCGTTCATGTGCTGCTGCAGCTGCGAAGAGGAGGACAGGACCGTCTGCACGCGGCTTTCCAGAAGGGACAGAGAGACCGCGGTCTGATCTAAGTCGATCAGCTCTTTGTTTTTCTTGGCCAGATCATCGATTACTATGGATTTGAGGATTTCCAATACGATGACTTCCGCGGCGCCTGCGACAGCCGTGATGCCGCCGATCCAGATGAGCCATACGGCTGCGCCCGACGGCGTGGGCAAGGCAAGGAGCGCCACGCCGATGCCTATGAGGGCCAGGCCGGCTCCGACCGCTACCTCTCCGAGCGTAATCCAGTTGTCGTATTGGTCAATTTTTGCTTTCAGGTCTTCGATTTCTTTTTTTACTTCTTTGATCCTTTGCTGGTCCGCCTGCTGGTCGGCCTGGGACAGGCGAACGATCTCGCTCAGCGCGGCCTGGTCGTCCTGGAATGTTTTTCCGTATTCGCCGATCGTCCGTACATTGCCCCGGATGCTATCAAGCTGTCCGGCCAGGGCTCTGTCCAGATCCGCCAAATGCGCCAGCGCGGCCTGGCGGCTGCTCTCGTCCGCCGGATGGTCGGCCAGGATCCGCAGCAGATCCTGGACAGCCTTTGCTTTTTTCTGATAGACCGGCTTGTAAAACAGTATCGTCCTTGGCATCTGCACCAGGCTGCCCCCGACGGAGGATTTCCAGATGGCGGCATGGGATTTGGCGTCCGTGATCCGGTTGATCCCTTCTTTATACCAGGACGGAGTGAGCCGGGGCATGGGAATTTCCAGCTTTTCTACCTGGTTGCAGTAGTTCATCACCGCACAGAAGGAATTCAGGTAGTTTTCCAAATCGGTTTGCGTGGCGTCACGCAGGGGAAAGGAATAGAGCTTCATTTTACACCTCCTCATTCGTTTTTGATTGCTTCCGTCAATCCGTGCCAGACGTCGGCGAGCTGGTCGATCTGTTCCAGCGCTTTGTCTGCGTAGTCGGCCGGATGGGAATTCTTTAGTTGCACCAGGGTATTCTCGGCGTTATCAAGGCCTGTATGGATCTGGCGACAAAATGACGCGACACAGGAAAGGGCCGGTATCAACAGGGCACAGCCGTCGGACAGCCGGACGGCCCCGTTCATAACGCCTACGGCCGGATTTCCGTGGCCCATGATGCCGCAGCGGGAAAGGATACACCGGCTCCTATAGCCAAGCAGCCGCGACGCATAGCCGGACAATGTCTGGCAGGCTGCCAATGCCTGGTCGCTGTCGGCTTGATGCCTGGTCCTTTTAAAGCTGTCCTGGATTCCACGGATGTCTGCTTCCAGCTGCGCGATATTGTCTGTGACATCTCGTTCCAGCGCCGGGGTCTTTCCGGTGCGCTGGATCGTATGCAGGGCCAGCCGGATCACCGCGAGCTTGGTTTCAAAGACTTTTCGGGCGCCTGGCTTGTACAGGACGATCAGACGCCTGGCCAGGCCTAAGAAGTCGTTGGCCGGATCGCAGAGATAGGCCGTGCTTTCTTTGCCCTGCGCTATGAGTGTGACAGAGTCATTGTGCAGCCGGCCCTCATAGCAATTCCAGTCCAGGCAGTTGGTTACGGTGGAGCTTACATTCCAGATTTCCTGGTTGTTCTGTAAAACAGTGATGGATTGCTGGTATTCGCCCATTTTGTCCCTCGTTGATTTTTCGTGTTTTATTGGATTGTGTTTGGTGGTATTAGCGTTTGAAGGTATGCTTTTGCTTGATTAGGCTAAAATCCGGCCTATGTTTCACGATGTTTATCTGGTATTTGACTGTTAGTCTTTTAATTCTTTTTATATTTTTGATTTTAACCTATAATTCAGCAGTTTTCAATTCTTTTTACTTGGAATTTTTCTTATTTTCCGGATAGCGCTATTTTTTCGATCCATTATGGGCTATTAAATAAAGGCGGTCTGCCTGGCGGGGACGCTGCGCTACAGGGGGCGCTTTGAGGGATATGCTACCAGCCCATTCCCATCAGCCAGCGGTTTACTTTTTCTTCGCGCTGCTTTTCTGCTCCGGCTGCGGCCTTGCCCAGGGAAAGCTCTGCGCAGATGCGGCCGTCTGACAGGTACAGGATCCGGTCGCAGCTGCCGGCGATCCGGCTGTCGTGCGTGACGATCAGAATGGCGGTCCCTTCTCGGTTGAGCTTAGACAGCTCGGCCATGACTTCCTTGGCGGCGGCTTGGTTCAAAGCGCCGGTCGGTTCGTCGGCGAGCAGGATTTCCGGGTCATTTATCAGGCTGCGGCAAATACAGGCCCTCTGCAGCTGTCCGCCGGAAACCTCTGTGATTCTGCGGTTTTCCAGGCCGGAGAGGGACAGCTTTTGCATGAGCTTCCTGGCTTTTGCTTCCAGGTTACGGCTGGATGTTTGGCGACCGGATGCTTGGCGGCCGAATTTTTGGTCGCCAGTTGCTTGGTCGCCGAATTTTTGGCGGCCGGCTTCCTGGCGGCCGAATGCCTGGCGGCTTTTTCCGGAGCTCCTTTTATTGGCCTGGACGGCGGGGAGCAGGATATTGTCCAACAGGTTCAGGTTGCCCATCATGTTCATCTGCTGGAATACGAAGCCGATCCGGTGCAGGCGCAGAAGAGCTCTCTCGTCCTCGGTTAGGCTGGTGAGCTCGGTTTCCTTTAGCCATATTTTGCCGCTGTCGGGGCGGTCCATCCCGGCAACCTGGTAGAGAAGCGTGGATTTTCCGGAGCCGGACGGCCCCATGATTGCCAGCATTTCTCCTGGCGCTACTTGGAAGGATATGTTTTGCAGGATGGAACGGGCGCTTATTGCTTCGACTTTTAGGATTGGTTCTGTTTTGGGTAGAGGTTTCATGTCGGCTCCTTGTCTGGTGGAAGGTTGTTTGTTGGTTTGTTTGTTGGTTGGTTTGCATATTCTTTTTTCGGGTGAAGCGGGTTACGATTGAGGGAAATACTTATT
>CANSWW010000151.1 GCA_947650845.1 uncultured Lachnospiraceae bacterium | reverse complement strand
ACGACCGGACCGATATGGAGCACATTGGCGACGTCCACCGTTCAGACACGGTGGAAGAAAAACTGTCCCTGGCAGGGCGGTTCGGCATCGCTATCAATTTCAACGCCCCTACGCCGAAAGAGTATCAGGCCATCGTCAAGGCGTTGGCGCAGCGGCGCGGGATTCAGATGGAGGAAAAGGAACTTTTAGAGAAGGCCCAGGCCTGGGAGATCCGCCATGGCGGTTATTCCGGGCGCGCCGCTCAGCAGTTCATTCAATACCTGGAAGGCATGGCACAGTAAAAATGTCCCGGAGCCGCGGATTGCGGTTTCCGGGACACTTTTTATTTTCCAAACAGCGCACGGATTTCCCCCACCAAATACAAGGAGCCGAAGATGCAGGCAGGGACACCCGCTACTTGGGCAAGAGCCGCTTGCAGCGTACCGGAGGATTCGGCGGCAAAGCCCATCTGCCGCAGTTCCTCCGCCAGTTCGTCCGCATCCAGGGCGCGGGGACTTTCGGGGGAAACCGTAAGGAATTTTTCCGCATAGGGCAAAACCGGCGCCAGCATCGCCTGGCGGTCTTTGCCGGCCATCACGCCCAGGATGAACGTCAGTTTTTGCCCAGGCAAGTATGTTTCCAAACTCTCCGCTAAGGCTGCCGCGCCGCCGGGATTGTGCGCACCGTCCAGAATTAGCAGCGGAGTTTGACGCAGGACTCAGGCGGTGCCCATACTGCGGCGCCGCCAACGAGGCGGTCGTCAGTCGGGAGTACGACGAGGCGCTGAGAGAGATCGAGAGAAAACGGCAGGCGCTCCCGCATTTGCCCAAACAGCTTGTACGATTTTGGGGCAGGAAGTGGGGGCGGATTTTGCTGATTTTTGTAGCGGCCGTGCTGGTGGGCGGCATGTTATGGGCCGGCGTCGGCGGGCTGCTTCGGTGGGTTTCTGACCAGACGGCGCCTAACCGGCAGGAGAAGCATTTGCAGGCGCTGGAGAGTTTGGCGGCTGCGGAGGATTATGAGGATATATGGGACTATATGCGTAAATATGACCTGTCCGGCGGCGCGTATGAGGGATATATGGATCTGTACTTTGCCTCGTTTCCGCTTTCGTATGTGCAGGATTGTCGCTATTATCTGGAGCGCGGCGGGATCTGGTGCTCGACGCTGGGGAGGACATACCGGCAGACGGCCGAAGGGATTTGGAGGATTGATAGGCAGCTGGAGGAGCACGTCTATGCGCCGTCCGTGGAGGAGGGCATGCAGCGGATCCGCGCGCAGCTGTATGAGCTGCTTACGGAGGATTTAGGACTGAATGAGACGGAGCTGGCAGAAATGATTGCATTGAGCGGCGATATGGCGTGGGAGGATGAGGACGAGGCGCTCCTGAAACGGTTTTTGGACGTGGGCCAGGAGGCGGTAAAGCGTGAGGGGATTCGGCTGGTAAAGGATGGGGAGAGCCTGGAATAGGGCGTCCGTGATATTCAGAGAATACAGGCATAAATAAGGAGAGGAGAGGGCAAATGAAATGTAAGGGATGCGGGGCGGTCTATGATCCCCAGCTGGAGCATTGCCCGTATTGTGGGCGGGTGAATGCCCGCCGCCGTGGACAGAAGGCGGTTCTTACAAGGAAGCAGGCCGGTTATGAGCAGGAGAAAGAACGTGTGCTGGAGGCGTCGGCGACCGAGATCCGGCTGCGTAAGCTAACGCGGCTGATTTGGATTTTGGGAGGCTTGACGGTCTTGGCGCTGCTGGCATCGTTGGGGATTTCCCTGGCATTGGATCAGATCGGTTCCTGGGAAAAGGCGGATCCCAATTACCTGCGGACGCTGCAGGAGAGAGGGCGTTGGGAGGCAATGCAGAACTATCTATATGACACGGATCGAGAGACAACGCAAAAAGAATATTGGCAGCTTGCGTATCTGGCGGGGACCGGGGAGGATCTGCGGGCTCATCGAGCGGATTACCTGGGGCTTGACCGGAACGAATACCGGCTGGCGCTATCGGGAGACCGTTCGATCTCGAGCGGGGACCGGGAATACATGGAGAGCCATTTCTCCTTTTTAGTGGAGCGGCTGCTTGCGGATTGCGCGGACATTTTGCAGCTGCGGGAAGAATATACCGGCGAGAGCTGGATGGCGGAGCGCTATGGACCATTGACAGAGGAAGGGGACGCTTTGCTTGAGGAGCTGGAGACGGAGGCCCGGGTAACGCTTTCTCTTTTATTTGAATTGAGTGAAGAAGAAATCGCCGGGATGGCAGACGGGTATGAGGCGGATGGCGAAGCGGCGCAGGAGTATTTTCGACGGGTAAAGGAGGCGTGGCTGGATGAGTAAGGGATTTCAATTCGGCTGGCGGATTGCGGCGATTGCCGTGCTGTGTCTGTTATTATGGTCTGTTTTATCCTTTAGCAGGGGGGAAGTGGCGGAATATCTGGAAATTCGAAGCTATGGGCAGAGCATTGAGGATTATGACCATTACCTGTACGACGGAGAATATATCCGCATGCGGGATTGGCTAAGCTTTGGGAATCCGCAGGGAGAAGAATTCGCGCTCTATTGGGATGTGGCGGACGCGTATTGGTACTATGAGCTGTATGAATTTTGGCAGCTGGCGGCCGGAGAGGGCCGGGCGGATGGGGCCGCATACGGAGAAAAATACCGGGAGTGCCTGCTGCATATGTATGAAAATAGCGGGGAAGAGGCCAGGCGGTATATCCGCAGCTTTGCCGGAGAGCTGCTTCCGTAGCAGGGACAGTATGTCCTGAAAATATGTAGAGTATGAAGGAAATACCGCAAGGGTAAATAAAATGTCCTGAAAACATGGACAACAGTAAGGAAAGAGATGAGGTAGAAGCATGGGATTGTTGTACTGGCTGGCCGGTTTTCGGACGGCAGGCGGCGAAGCGTTTTTTATGGCGGTTACATATTTGGGCGACGAGGCGGCGGCGCTCGCTTTGATGCTGATCGTTTTCTGGTGCATGGATAAACGGATGGGCTACTACATGATCTACAGCACGGTCTTTGGCCTCCTGTGCAACCAGTTTTTGAAATCCTTGTTTGAAATCCCGCGTCCGTGGCTTCGCGATCCGGGATTTCAGGCCGTGGAAGCGGCGAAGGCGACGGCGGGCGGGTATTCGTTTCCCAGCGGTCACACGGCGACGGCCGCGGCTGTCTACGGAAGCATGGCGCGCTACCAAAAAGGGACTTTGTTTCGGGCGATTTGCTTCCTGCTGATCGGGATCGTGGCGTTTTCGCGGATGTACCTGGGCGTTCATACGCCGGCCGACGTGGGAGTATCGCTGCTCGTGGGGACGGCGTTGGTGCTTCTTCTCTATCCGCTGATTGAGCGCTGCGGAGAAAGGCAGAATGGGGATAAGGCCGGCCGGCGCAGCTTTCTGTACCTGCAGGGCGCTTTTCTCGTGTGTGTACTGGGATTGTTTGTGTATTTGAATCTCAAGGGCATGCCGGCGGATCCGACGCTTTCCGAGGAAGAGCTGGCGCACGGGGCGGCTGCGGCGATGAAGAATGCCTGGCAGATCCTTGGAATGGGACTGGGGATACTGGTATCGCATGCCTGGGATTATTTTGGAAAAAGCTTTGAGACAAGGGCCGTCTGGTGGGCGCAGGTTTTGAAGGTGGTATTGGGGCTTTTTCTGGTCGTGCTGGTGAAGGAGGGGCTGAAAGCGCCGCTTGGCGCGTTGCTTGGCGGGCATCCGGCGGCGACGGCGGTGCGATATTTTCTGGTAGTCGTGACAGCGGGGCTTTTGTGGCCGCTGAGCTTTTCTTTTTGGGGACGGCTTGGAAAGCGGCGGCAGGAAACGCTGGCTTGAGGGAGCGGCTTTCCTGTGAGGGCCGGCAGACGGCACGGACAGAGAAAGGGGCTGCAGCAAAACTTCGGTGACATACAAAATATGGTTTTTGAAACGATATATTGTATGGAACCTTTGTTTTGCGGCAGCCCCTGGTGTCTTGACCGGGCTATATTCCGATAAAACTCCCTGTCTAAATTCCCATCGGACGGAATGAGGCTCTTAAACCTCAATATCCACGAAGCAGAACCGGTTGCAGTCCACAAGCCCGCGGTCGGTCAAACGAAGCTCGGGCAGACAGGCGAGCGGGATCAGCGCCATCGTCATAAAGGGCGAGGGCATCGAGCAGCCGATTTCCTTCCAGGATTCCTCCAGGCCGGCAACGATGTCCGCCATTTCCTGCATGGGTTTGTCGCTCATCAGGCCGGCGATTGGCAGGGCAACGAGGCCGAGGACTTTGCCGTTTTGGACAGCGCACATACCGCCGCCGCATTCGATGAGGGTATTGGCGGCCAGCGCCATGTCCTCGTCGTTGGTGCCGATGACGAGCAGGTTGTGGGCGTCGTGGGCCACGGTGGAGGCCATGGCGCCGCAGCGGATACCAAAGCCCTTTACGAAACCGAAGCCTTTTTTGCCGGTGTT
Organism: uncultured Lachnospiraceae bacterium; assembly: GCA_947650845.1. Lineage (GTDB taxonomy): Bacteria > Bacillota > Clostridia > Lachnospirales > Lachnospiraceae > RGIG7193. Next base: position 2,397 of record CANSWW010000151.1, on the reverse strand, counting down.
GTGATGGCGCTCAAAGACAGCGGTTTTGAGTACGTCCTGCTTTACGTCAGATTCGAGCAGGCCATCCTGGACAGTAAGGGCTACATGGCGCTCGTAGTCGCCGACACGGGCCGGGATGACTTCAATGGCGCGCACGGTCACAGTGCCGTCGGCGGCGATGTGTTCGGGCTTTGCCGGAATACGAAACGTCTCGGGCGTGATGGTATCGCGGATATGGATCGAGCGGGTCGCCCATTCGGGATAGGTATAAGGAGCAAATTCGCCGACCAGGGAGCCGTTTTCGGCAACCAGATCGCCGTCGATCCAGACCTTTGTTATGTTCAGGTCAGCCAAGTTGTCAAGAAGCACGAGATCGGCGCATTTGCCGGGGGCGACGCTTCCCAGGTCATGATCCATCTGGAAGCACTGGGCGCAGTTGATCGTGACCATCTGGATTGCGGTAAGGACGTCGATTCCCTCCGCTACGGCCCGGCGCACAATGTGGTCGAGATGTCCCTGAGACGAGAGCGTATGCGGGTGCGTATCGTCGGAGATCAGCACGGCAAAGCGGGTGTCCACAGGCTGTTCGGTGATGCTTTTGGCGACGACTTTCAGGTCATGCCAGGCAGAGCCTTCGCGCAACATGGCGTACATGCCGAGACGCATTTTGGCCAGGGCATCCTCGGCGCGGGTAGACTCGTGGCAGCAGCGGACGCCGGAGGCGATGTAGGCGTTGAGTCCCCTGCCGTTTTCCGGCAGGGAGTAGTGGCCGGTGACGATCTTGCCGGCTTTCAGGGTGTTGCCGGTAATGGCGTGGGTTTCTTCACTGGAGGACAGGATGCCGGGGAAATTCATCATTTCGCCCAGGCCGACGCAGGTATCCCATTCCATGGTTTCGGCCACGTCCTCGGGACCGATATGCGAGCCGGTATCCTCAAAGCCGGGGACGGCCGGGACGCAGGACGGTGTGGTCATCATGGCTTTCAGGGGTGTACGCGCGGCGTCGTCGAGCATGCACTGTACGCCCGGCAGGCCGAGCACGTTGCAGATTTCATGCGGATCCATATAAATGCCGGTGGTGCCGTGGGGAATGACGGCGCGGGCATATTCGCCGGCGCTCATCATCGAGGATTCGACATGGATGTGGCCGTCTAAAAAGCCAGGGGCCAGGTACCGGCCTTCGGCGTCAACGACCTGCGTGCCTTCGCCGATGCAGTGGCTGGCGTCGCCCACCAGGGCGATGCGGCCGGCGGATATGGCGACCGAGATGTCGGCGAGGATTTCTTTGGTGCAGACATTGACCAGGTTCGCATGCGTGATGACCAGGTCGGCCGGTTTAGAACCGCCGGCGACAGCCGTCAGCTGGCCGCTGACCTCCCACAGGGGATATTTACAGAAATGATTGATCATGGTGCCCTCCTTTTATCCAGATGTTTGATTGAAATGATTATACTATAGGTAGACGGTTTTTTCAACCGGCATACCAGCGTAGCAGATACAATCAGAGAAAGGATGGAGCACGTTATGCCAACAAAAGAGAAGATTCCCGAAACAGCCAGTTCAAAACGGGAAGCCCGTTTGCCAGATACCCCAAAGACGTATGACAGCTGGCTGGATGAATGGTTAGCCTTTCGAAAAATGAGAGTCAAGGAATCCACCTACATCCGCTACCGGAATTTGATCGATAACCATATCCGGCCCTACTTGGGGCAGCAGCCGATTGAAAGGATCAGCACTTTAGCAATGGAAACATATGTGTCACGGCTATTGGGAAGCGGCCGGCTGGATCAGCAGGGAGGCCTTTCCGCCAAAAGCATTCTGGATATTCTGGCGGTCATAAAGGAGAGCTTCCGCTATGCAGAGTTGCATGGTGTGGATACGTCCTGTTGCTTTGCACATATCTGTGTGAAGCGGAAGCCGCAGGACATACGAGTGCTGAGTCGGCGGGAGGAAGGAGATTTGGTGGCACTGTTGTTAGCGGATACGGACTCCTACAAGCTGGGCGTGTTTCTTTCTTTATATACCGGGATACGGATCGGGGAATTGTGCGCGCTGCAGTGGAAGGATATTTCGCTGGCGGATAAGACGCTGCGGGTTTGCAAGACGATGCAGCGACTGCAGAAATCGGACCCGGGGGAGAAGGGCCGAACCCATATCGTGATTACGGAACCCAAGAGCCACATGGCAAAGCGGATTATTCCGCTGCCGGATTTTGTCGTCGAGGTAGCTGCGGCGTTTGAGGGATTGCCGGATGCCTATGTGGCGGCGGGGAAGGAGAGCGGCTATGTGGAGCCGCGGACGATGCAGAACCGCTTTAAAAATTATATCAACGAAAGTGGGATTGAGGACGCAAATTTTCACTCGCTGCGCCATACATTTGCGACCAATGCCCTGCATGGCGGCATGGATTTGACCATT
>CANSWW010000150.1 GCA_947650845.1 uncultured Lachnospiraceae bacterium | reverse complement strand
TGTTGCTATACTTTTGAATATTCTCCGGTGTATCGCAGTCAATGTCTACATGTCCTGTCTCGCTATACGCCGCCAACCTTCTCTCTAAACGTTTTGTCCTCAAACCTGTAGTTATCCAACCTGAACGAAGGGTTTCTATAACTTCCGAAATCTCTAACTCACTTATATCAGGCGGGCTAAAAGGAATAACCCGTTTTGTCCTTTTCTCGTCCATAATTTTTCCGGAACCTCCTCTTTATCTGCCCGCTTTATCCTACCACCGCATCCCCAGCCCCTCCAGCCTGGCGACCCGATCCTCCGTCAACACCTTCCCATTCCCCTCCCGATATGCCTTCCTCTGCCTCTTCAGCCACAAATCCAGCCGAAATCCATCTTCCGTCGCATACCCCTTCTCCACCTTCAAATGCCCATGCCCTTCAAAATACTTCTTCGCTTTCTGAAACGCTTCCTCCCAGGCCCGCTCCACCGGCAACATCCAGTCCATACCGACCGATTCCAACTCTCGTACCCGCCAAGCCTCAAGCTCCCCCTTCCGGTACAGCTCCCGTTGCAGATACAGCCATTTTCCCAGCCATACGCCGTTTTCCGTGATATACCCCTGCGGAATCCGCAAGTCTCCATGCGCCTCATAATACTGTCTGGCCAGCTCCCTCTTCTCCTTCCAAGGGTCACCATTCCATACCATCCCGATCTCCGTCAATCGGCGGATTCGCTCCCGCTCCCTTCCTTCCCGTTTGACTGCATTTTCCCCACTGCATGCATCACTGCCGCCGTCATTACAGCTCGCGCTGTCTCCATTCACAGCACTTGCATCGCCGTCAACCGATGTCTTTTCACCCCTTGCCGCCCCCAACACCGCCCGCTGCTGTCCAATCCATCTCCCGAGGGCCACTCCCTCTTCCGTCACATAATCATAAGGCACTTCCAGAGAGCCATTCCTCCTGGCATATTCCTTTGCTGCCGCAAAATACAGTTCCCACTGTTCCGCCTGCTTGCCATCCCAGCTCATCCCAATCCGGCTAAGCCGCGCCACCTGCGCCTCTGTCAGCGGCAGTGCGCCCTTATTTCCGCCCTTTCGATTCTGTCTCTGCGCCGTCAGCCAGCTTCCCAGTCGAAAACCATTCTCCGTCACATAGCCAGCCGGGACATCCAAATTCCGGTGTTCATCATAATACCGCTTAGCGGCTTCGTATCCCCGCTCCCACTTATACGTCAGCTTGTCCCAGATCATCCCGATCTGCTCCAACTGCCTTAACCTCTGCCCATTCAAAATCCGGCTTCCATTCTGCCGGTACTGCCGTATATTATTCAGCCAAATTCCCAAGCGGAAGCCATCCACCGTCACATACGAGCCCTTCACATCCAAATCACCGTTTTCGGCATAATACGCCGCCGCCTTCTCATAATACCGGTCCCACTGCCGATCCGAATAACTCTCCCAGCAGATCCCCAGCTCATTCAGCCTCTCAATCTGCCCGCTGTCCAGCCGCCCCGGTACCTTTCCCATATAAATACGCCGTTGCGTCAAGAGCCAGCTGCCCAGTGAAAGCCCCGATGGCGTAACATACTTGGCCGGAATCTCCAGATTCCCATACTCCAGGCGGTACCGCTTCGCTTCCTCATAATACGCATCCCAGCCAGCCGCCAATTGATCCTGTAGCCTTTCAAACAGTTTCCTGGCATTATGAGTCTCATCTATAATCCGAAACGCTCCGGCAGGCCGCCGCACGGACTGCTCCTCTTCCTCATCCCACGTCCCGTCTGTCATACCCGCAATTTTCCACCATGCCCGTTCGTATTCCACTTCAATCGAATCCATGCTGTGCAGGTTTTCAAAATTATTGACAATATCCAAGATTAACGGGGGTTCCTCCGACTTATGCTCCGCCACCAACCCGCGAACCGTCAGCGCCCGACCGATCTGCTGCTTATAAATCACCGGCGACACCGTAGGCCGCATCAGAATCACCCCGTCTACATCTCCAAGATGGATTCCCTCATTCAACATATTGATGCAAAACAGCAACCGCAGGCCGCTGCCCCGGTCTTCTTTAAACATCCGGAACTCCTCCGCGCTCCGCGGATTCTCTGAAAAAACCGTATAAATCCGATAACCAGCATCCACCGGAGCAAACCATTCTTCGGCCCGCTCTTCTGTTTCCCGCAGATGAGCAAGTCCCGAACAAAACACAATATATTTTCCGTCCGCCTTCAAATAGCGTTTAAAAATAACCTCCAGCCCATCCGCCTGAGAAAGTGCCCGCCGCAGTCGTTCCAGTTCCCTGGCCGCCCGTGCCTTCTTCGCGCCCTCCTTCAGCAGACAGACTCTCTCGCTATATTTTTCTATCTCCTTCTCATATCGGTAAACCGAAATCACATATCTGGGCGACGCCAGAATCCTCCTGGCGATCGCCTCTCCCAGCGTAATCTCGGAAGCCACATGCCCGTCGAACAATTCCTTTGCCATATCGCGATGCTCGTCCAGATAGCGGATGCTCGTAGCAGAAAGCCCCAAAACCTTTGCTTCCGGAAAACATGATAACAGCACCTTTACTCCCTTGCTCCATTCCGCCGCGCCGCAGCGATGGAATTCATCCAGAATAATAAAATCCGGCTTCAGATGACACACCCGATCATGATTCGCCATCAAGCGCGCATAAGTCAAAAACGTAATATTGCCGACCTCGCAGTCCGGCTCCAGCCTCCGCAAATTTTCTTTTTGCTGTTCAAAAATATACTGGCTCGGTGCCAGCCAGCAGATCCGGGCCTGCGGATGCTCCGCCGCCAGCTTAAAACCGATCAACGATTTCCCACTGCCTGTCGGATGAATCACCGCGGCCTTCCCTACACAGTCCAGCATTTGTACCGCCGACTCATAGGCTTTCTCGTTATGCTCATATAAGAAAAGCGGCATGAATTTCACCTCTTTAACGGCTCATTACTCTGACTAGGGCTTTTCCTAAAATAGCTTGTTTTACGAAAATCCCACCGGTGGATACCGCTAAAACCGCTCATTTCGCCTCCGAATTCCATCCACCCATTTCCGGCAAAATAAAAAAACCACGCAAAACAGGCCCTGACCGCAGATAAAAGTTGGGGGAATTTGGTAAAAACGATGTTTGTTCTAAAGTACTTGCAAATTTAAGCGTTCCTATGTATAATAATTAAAGATTCTTGGGAACCCATTTCTTAAGATTTGAAATTTGAAAGGCTATTTTGTCCACAGGATTTTCGTAAAACAAGCTATTTTACGAAAATCTTTTTACTATAACACCAGCCGAGTCGGCTTAACGCCCACATCCCAAGCCATTCCATTCCACAAATGGGCGTAGCTACGGATTTGATCAACCTAATAAAAAAGAGCCACCACAATTGGCAACTCTCGAATACCTGTTTATTGTTCTTCTTTTTAATCATCCGCTTAAATCTCTTCCGCCATCTCCTCAATAGTATACAACGGCAGGTTTACAAGCCATTCCTCCCGTTTGTAGTCCGCCATCGAGGTGCGAACCGACACACTGGGGTTAAACCTGTCCCGGTATGTCCTGAGGCTCTTCGCCATCAGATTAGCCTCTGCCTTGGCCTCAACGGGAACAGCCTGCCCATCATAATCCAAGACAAAATCGACCTCGCAGGAGCCCCGGTCATTGGTATAGTAATAAACTCCCATATCGGGAATCGTTTGAAGCTGCTGGCAGACATATTGCTCCGTTAACGCGCCTTTAAACTCGGTGAACAGGCGATTGCCCTCCAGCAAGGTGCGCTGATGCAGGCCGGCCATGCATCCAAGGAGGCCTACGTCAGCCATAAACAATTTAAAGGCCTTCAAATCCTCATAGGCTTTCAGCGGGATCCCCGCTGCATTCACACGGCTTACCCGGTGGACAAGCCCGCAGTCACAGAGCCATAGAATCGCCGTCTCGTATTCCTTGGCACGTCCCCCCTCGCGTACAAGACCATACACAAATTTTTTATTTTCTTTGGCAAGCTGAGAAGGGATGCTGTTCCACACCATACGGATCTTCGGTACGGTCGAATTCGGCGCGTGCTTGGAAAAATCCTGCTCATATGCCGCCAAAATACGTTTCTGAATCGCGCGTACTTCGTTAAAATCCTTATCCTCCACAAAGCTTTGTACCGCCTCCGGCATTCCTCCAATGAAATAATACTGCCTGAGCGCATCGATATAGGCCTGCCGAAAGGACGCAATCATCGGATAATCCCGTCTGGCCAAAAGCTCTGCAAAGCTCTCCTGGCCGGCCGCCATCAAAAATTCCCTGAAGGAAAGCGGATAAAGCTTAAGAAAGTCCACCTTTCCCACGGGAAACGACGTGCCTTCATGCAAGGCAATCCCCGGCAAAGAGCCCGCGCAAACGATCTGGTACTGCGGCGCGTCCTCATAAAAATATTTCAAGGATGATAAGGCCCGGGGAACCTCCTGTATTTCGTCAAAAATAAGCAGGGTATTCTCCGGGTCAATCTTTCTTCCCACATATAATTCCAGCCCCAGGATCAGACGGTTTGTGTCGAGATCCGAAGCAAATAATTCTGCCATTACGGAATTCGCGTCAAAATTGATATATACGGTATCCGCATATGCTTTTCTGCCAAATTCCTTCATCAGCCAGGTCTTGCCCACCTGTCTGGCGCCCTCGATAATCAGCGGCTTACGATGCCTGCTCTCTTTCCATCTGTAAAGCTTTTCCAGTGCAGTCCGGTACATGCGCCACCTCCGCAAAATGGTTTAAGCTTATTATGGCACAAAGAAGCGAAAATTACAACGTAATTTTGTAGATCTATTACACTTTTTACAGGGAATTTATGTGTCCTGCACGCATGCAGTTCTACCTGGCAGCCGCCTCTGCTTTTCTCAGGCCATCGCCTCAAACGGACGACGTTCTTCCTGTCCCGACTGCGGCAGCTCCGCTTCCTTCTTAGCGGCTGTCGTCGTGCGCGTATTGCCGCCGGAGACGTAGACTTTGCCGCACTCCGGACAGACGGAGGTTTTTAAGGTCACGCTCTGGCTGATGACCTCGCGTCCCTCCCGTTCGGCCTTGGCCTGCTCACGAACCACATGCTCCTGCTCATGGCCGCGCACACGGGCCGCCGCGTTTTCCGGGGCGATGTGGGTCGGCGTCTGGAAGGATACGCCCATATCGTCCGAACCATCCTGGTATTTGCGTTTCTCGCAGGTCTCGCACTTTCCCTCTTCTGCGGCTTCCTGCGCGCTCTCGATCCCGGTCACCTCTTCACCGCCGGCGAGAGCAGCCGCTTCCTTTGCCGCTTCCGGCTCGTCATATTGAATACGCATGCGTACCGCCAGCTCGGCCGGATCAACTCCCTGACGCATCAGCGGGCCGGCCGTCGTTTCCTCCGCATCGGAAGCCGCCACCCAGCCCGGACGGACCGCGTCCTTTTCCTCGGGCGCGTCAGGCATCCCCGAACGAAGCGATTCCCCGGCGCCGCCCTGTACCGAACGCACCGGCCGAACCGGGACACGGGCCGAAATGCGGCCGGTCGGCGCGACGGAATCTACTTTCCCCGCCGGAACCGTCTCCTGCGTCCCGGCCCCGCGCATAGCGGCGCGGCTGTGAAGCGAACGGCCATAATAATACATACCGTAATAAGAATGAAATCCTGAAATACCGCCTACCATCCTTCTTACCTCGATTTTCTTTTTTCGTCAACCGTTTCCCAAAAGCGATGTACTCTCTTCCGAACGGTCAGCTATATTTTAGCAAATGCGGAAGAAAATCTCAAGAGATATTTACCGTACAATCACTCCAACCTGTTTACAGCACAATCGCCCCCACGACCCTCGCTCCGCTGATCCTCAACACCTCGGCCAGTTTTGCAATCTCCCGCCGGTCCGAATCCCCGGCTTTTTCAACCAGCACTGCCGCATAGCGCCTTACCTGTTTGAGCGCTTCCTCATTATACGTCAAATTTTCTTTTATGCAGACCTGAAACGTTTCCGCCGGCAGCCATTCCTTTAATTTCCCGCCGGTCTCATAAAGAAGCTCCGGTTCTACCGTCCCCGTCACCATAAGCGCGACCGGTCTTTCCTCCATTGCCATTTGGATTCGCGCGGCCATCAGCCGGTATTGCTTTTCCTCATCCCACTCCTTCGCGTACCCGGCCCATTGATCCAAAAGCTTCTCAAATCGGCTCCCATGCTCCTCTCGCGGTCTGCCTAAGTCGTTCAAAATGTAATACCCATAGCATCCCTTTAATTCTTCGGCATTGCGCAATTTCGGGCTGAACATATAGCGTAAAAACAACAGCCCCGCCCCGCAGAAAGCCCCCAACAGCGCACCGATCAGCACATACTGGGCCGACGTTCGATAAAGTCCTAAAGCCAACGCGCCGGCCGGCGCCATTCCCGCCAGAAGCTTCCATTTTCGCAGAACAAAAATGCACAGATCCTTTAGATCGATCACTTCCTCATATTGTGTGTTCTCATATCCCATTGTATCTTCCCCTGCGCTCTTTTGTACCGAACTCTCCGCCGTTTTCCGGATCAGGCAAGCAGTCGATACAGTAATATGACAACCGCTAAAACCAGGACGACCGCCAGATATATCTCCGTTCGGTTCCTCTTCATTCTCCTGCTCCTCCCCGGTCCGTCTCCTCCTGCAGCAAATCGCTGTAATAAAGAGCCGTTTCCGTCAATCGCCCCACAATCAGATACCTGTACCCCTCCACATGGCGGATGCAGGTCGAAAGCGTCAAAAGCCTGTCCTCCTCGGTCAATTCGACATTCGGAAGAATATACGTCAACTCCTCTCCCTCTAAATCCATGACGCTTTCCCAAAAATCGGTTATTCCCTTG
>CANSWW010000149.1 GCA_947650845.1 uncultured Lachnospiraceae bacterium | reverse complement strand
GTGGGTATCTCTCATTCCGTCAAGGGAGAGCTGGTATTTTTGACAGCCGCAGGCCTTTAATTTTTGACAAACCTCGTCGGATAAATGAAACGGGTTTCCTAAAATCGTAAAGGGGATTTCATGCTCTTTTATCAGGGTAAGAAGCCGCCAAAAATCCGGGTGCAAAATGGGGTCGCCGCCTGTGATATAAAAGTAAGGCAGCCTTCCGTAAACTTCGCAAAAATCAAGGCAGTTATAAAAAGTTTCCTGCATTTGCGTCCAATCCATGGTATCCGGCTTTTTACAATTGTTTTCGGAAAAGATGTAACAGTGCTTACAGCGTTGGTCGCATTCGTCCGTAATATGCCACTGAAAAGCAAAGTATTGCTTCATGTTGTTTTCCTCCGTTTGACAGTCGTTTAATCGTTGCTGCAGAAACCGATCCTGTCGGCTTTCCTGTCATGGCGGCGCATGTGGGTTTACCGTATAAGGGCGTTGATACGGGGCTGCTGCGGCAGCCCTTTTTTAACGTTGCCTGTTGTCTGCGGGAGCGGAAAATGTGACAAATGTCATGATAAAAAAATGACGGATGACAGATGGCAGGGGGGCCGAAATGAGATACACTGGGTACAGAAAGAATGAGAATATCCTTTAGGGGAGAGGAGGAAGATACGATGAAATACCTGATGATGGTAAGCCACGGAAGGCTGGCGGACGGTCTGCACGATGCGCTGGGCATGCTGGCGGGCAGCGGGCGGGAGGATATCCGCAGCACGGGCCTGGAAAACGGCATGAGCACGGAGACGTACGAGCAAAACGTGCGGGCGATGCTGGCCGACGTGGGGGAAACGGACGAGGTTCTTTTGCTGGGCGATCTGATCGGCGGTTCTCCGCTTACGACGGCGGTGAAGGTGGTTTCGGAGCTGGGGCTGTTGCCGCGGACGGTCATTATCGGCGGCATGAATCTGCCGGTGGCGCTGAACGCGGCGCTTTCAAAGGATGATACGGAGTTTTACAATCTCGCGGAAACCGTGATGGACGGCGCGGACGTGCGGCAGTTTGTGGTGGAACAGAGCGACGACGAGGATGATATTTAAGGGGGAAGCACCGTAGAGGTATCCCGCTATGCCCCGGGAATGCGGGCAAGAAGGAGGAAACACCGCAAGGGTGTACCATTATGCCCTGAAAACACGGGCAAAAAGGAGGAAAGAAAAATGGCAGTATCGTTTATTCGTGTGGATGACAGAATGATTCATGGGCAGACCTGCACGCGCTGGTCGCTGGAGTATCCCTGCGACGGCCTGGTGGCGGTCAACGACCTGGCGGCGGGCAACCCGGTGCTGAAGGCGGCTTACAAGAGCGCAAGCGGCAAGAAAACCTTTGTGTGGGGCATGGAGGAGTTCAAGGCAAAATCGCAGAAGGTGCTCGACAGCAAGGACCAGTATTTTCTGATTGCCAAAAATCCGGTGGATATGGCAAAGATTCTGGTGGACATGGGCTTTCAGCCGGGGGTCAAGACCGTGGTGATCGGGCCCTGCAACGACCGGCCGGGGACGACGAAGCTGGGCAACAACCAGTCGATTACGCAGGAGGAGGCGGAGGCGCTGGAGCGGATCATGCAGGCCGGCTACGAGGTGGAGTTTGCGCTGATTAAAGAGGAAGCGATCGGCAACTGGAGAAAGTTCCGCGGACAGTTTGGGTTCCACTAAAGGGAAAAGGAGAGGAAGAAGATGAGTATTAGCGTTTGGCAAGCAGCCTTGCTGGGAATTTTTGCCTGTCTGGCCAGTATGCCGGGCATGGGCGGCAGCGTAATCGGGAATTATACCCTGGGACGTCCTTTGGTAGGCGGCCTGGTGGTCGGCATTATTTTGGGCGATATCCGGACCGGCATTATCGCCGGCGCGGCGGCGCAGATGGTCTATATCGCGCTGGTCACGCCGGGCGGGACGGTTTCGGCGGACGTGCGTGCGGTTAGCTACATAGGGATTCCGCTGTCGGTGCTGGCGATCCGCAATATGGGCTTGAGCGGGGAGGCGGCGACGCAGATGGCGACGACCATGGGCGCGGCGGTCGGCACGCTGGGCACGGTGCTGTTTTACGGCACGGCGACGATGAACCTGATCTGGCAGCACATGGGCTGGAGCGCGGTGGAAAAGGGCGATTTTAAAAAGCTGTATCTGGTGGACATGGGGCTTCCGTGGATTTCCCATCTGGTCTGCAGTTTTCTGCCGACGTTTGTGATTACGCTGATGGGCGCGCAGATGGTGGATATTATTAAGAATTATCTGCCGATGGACGGTCTGGCGATGAAAACGCTGTTTACCGTGGGAAGCCTTCTTCCTACCGTCGGCGTGGCGATTTTGTTAAAGCAGGTGGTGAATAAGGCGGCCGATCTTTTGACCTTTTTCTTTGGCTTTACGCTGGCGGCCTGCATGGGCGTGAACCTGATCGGCGCGGCGGTCATCGGCGGATTTTTCGCGGTGATTATGTACAATATCAAGCTGCTGCAGAGCCGGAAGCCGGTCGTAGCGGAGGGCGGCGGCGCGGCCTATGACGACGATGAGGAGGAAATCTGAGATGGCGGAGAAGAAATTATCGAAAAAAGCGTTGAGCAGGTCGTTTTGGAATTGGTATTACGGTCATTTGACCTGCTTTTCTCAGGAGCATATGCAGACGTTTGGTTATCTGTGCGCGATGCTGCCCTTGGTCGAGGAATTGTATGAGACGAAGGAGGAGCAAAAGGAGGCGATGCAGACGTACACGGCCTTCTTTAATACGGAGCCGCAGCTGGGCACGGTGGTGGTCGGTGTGACGGCCGGCTTAGAGGAGGCGAAGGCCAACGGCGAGGGCATCGACGGCGAGGTGATTAACGGCATCCGCGCGGGCTTGATGGGGCCGGTGGCCGGGATTGGCGATTCTTTGGTGGTCGGCACGCTGATTCCGATTCTGCTGGGAATTGCCATGGGCCTGTCTACGGGCGGGTCGCCGCTGGGCGCGGTTTTCTATATCGTGGCCTGGAATGTGATTTGCACGCTGGGCATGCGGTTTCTGTACTTCAAGGGGTATGAGCTGGGCGGCAAGGCCGTGGAATTTTTGGTAGGGGAACAGGCGGCGGCGATCCGGGAGGCGATTTCGATGATCGGCACGATCGTCATCGGGGCGGTCGCGGCGTCCTGGATCAGCATTACGACGTCGCTGGTCATCATCGAGCCGAGCGCCGATACGGTGGGGATCACGCTGCAGGGCACGTTGGACAGTGTGTTTCCGAAACTGCTGAGCGCGGTGTTTGTGATCCTGTGCTGGTTTTTGATGAGCAAAAAGAAAATGACGCCGATCAAAGTGATGCTTTTGCTGGTCGTGGTGGCGTTTGCCGGTGTGCTGGTTGGGTTCTTTGACCCGATGCTTACCTATTGACAGGGGAGAATGCGATGGAGCAGAATCAGAAGAGGGAAATGCTGCGCGAGGCCGAGCGGCAGATGCAGGCGCTGCAAACGATTCGCCGGTGGCTGGCGGTCGCGATCGGGCTGTCTACGATGGGGATGGCGGCGGCTTATTGGGGCTTTGCCGGGGCGGTCCGGCATCCGCTGGCCGGGGGCCTGGGCGTGCTTCTCGCCGTGATTAGCTTGCTGTGCGCGTTTGTGATCAATTACGGGATGCGCAACGGCCGGAGGAATGTGCAGAAGATTCTTGAGCTTGCAAGGTGACAGAAAAAAGGAGAGAGGCGCAGAGCGATGGGGGAGGACCCGGCTCTGCGCTTTTTGGCGGGAAGGGAGAGCGCCGGCCCGCGCGGGGGCGCGATGAAAGGATAACCGGGGAGCCCGGCGCTTTCGAGCGCCGCTTCGCGCGCGGGGGCGACAGGAAGGGAGAGCGTTATGCAGGAAAAGGAGAGAAAGCGGCTGCGGCCGCAGGAATGCGATATTTTGTTCAGCGATATCGACGGGACGCTGCTGAACGGGCATCATCAGATCGGAGAGAGGACGAAGCAGAAGCTGAGGGAGCTTGACAAGCGGGGAATCCCGCTGGTGCTGGTTTCGGCGCGGATGCCGGATTCGGTGCGGCTGGTGCAGCGGGAGCTTGGCTGCTTCCGCCCGATGATCTGCTATGGCGGCGCATTGATTTTGGACGAGGAGCAAAAGGGGCTGTACAGCCGCCGGATCGACCTTGCGCTGGCGGCGGAAATCTGGGAGACGCTTAGGGAGCGCTGGCCGGAATTGAGCCGCCATGCCTACGGCGGGGAGCGCTGGGTGACGGACGATGCGCAGAATTCGTGGGCGGTACGCGAGGCGCGGATTGTGCGGGGGCGCATGGAAACGGCCGGCTTGCGGGAGGCGTTTGCCGGGGAGGGCGGGGTCCATAAGCTTTTGCTGATGGGGGAGGCGGAGACGATGCGGGAGGTCGGGCGGTTTTTGCGGGGGCGGTATCCGCAGCTTTCCGTTTTGAAATCGAACGCGAATTATATCGAGGTCATGGAGGGCTCCGTGGAGAAAGCGGCCGCGGCGCGGCTTTTGTGCGAGTATTATGGGATCGGGCTCTGCCGGGCGGCGGCGTTTGGCGACGGAGAAAACGATATTAAAATGCTGGAGGCCGTGGGGTATGGATTTGCGATGGGAAACGCGCCTGAGCAGGTGCGCCGGGCGGCGCGGTTTGTGACGGCGGGGAATGACGAGGAAGGGATTTGGGAAGCGATTCGGGGGATGTGAGGAGGGGACGTTTGCCATATTGCATTGTCGCAAAAAGAATATATTTTGCGCCCGAGCGAAGCGGAAGGAAGGAATGTGCGATACCGTCTGTCCGCCTAATTGCGCCAAATTTGACATATAAATGAGAAAAAAGCTCAATTACACATTGATTTCCTCCTGCTTTTGCGTATAATAGAACCAGGAGGGAATCAACTATGCTGGTACAATTTCGTTTTAAAAATTTTAAATCCTTTCGAGACGATACCATTTTGGATTTTTCAGCAACGAAAATTACGGAGCATTCCGACCGCGTTATTTCCGACGGCTATGAAAAGCTGTTGCCCGTCGCCGCTATTTTCGGCGCAAATGCAAGCGGAAAATCAAATGTAATAGAAGCTTTTCGCTATATGATGACGTATGTGGTCGAATCTTTTTCTTATGGCGGCGACCCGGATGACAGAAAAGCAAAAAGCAAAAGGCTAAAGCACACGCCGTTTTTGTTTGACGCCGCCAGCAAGGAAGGGGATTCCTCTTTTGAAGCGTACTTTATAGATACCGAGGAAAGCGGATTTAAATCGTACAATTATGGATTTGCGCTGAATCCGGACGGTGTGGCGGAAGAATGGCTCAATGTAAAGGCCAAGACGGCCCGCAGGTATAAACGGGTTTTCTATCGAAATGAAACCGAGCTGGATTTGTCGGGACTTCCGAATAAGAGTCAAGAGCTTATTCGGATTTCACTGAGCAAAGAGGCGCTCATTGTTTCGTTAGGGGCCAAACTAAAGATTGCGCAGCTGAAGGCTGTGCGCGATTGGTTTTGCAAAACAAGCTTTGCTAATTTCGGAAATCCTTATGAGAATGCGTTCCTGTCCTCCTTGATTCCGGAAGGCTTTGCGGAGGATAAAAAGGTTCAGGACAAGGTAGCGGCGTATTTTTCATCCTTTGACCCTTCGATTATAGGCTTTCGTGTGGAGGCGATTCAGAGCGAGGATGAGGATCGCAAGCAGGTTAAAATTGACGCTCTCCATCGAATGGCGGATGGCAAGACGGCTTCGATCCCCTTGGAAGAAGAATCGGATGGAACATTAAAGATGTTTGCGCTGTATCCGGTCCTGCAGGATGCATTGGAAAATGGCGGCGTACTGTTTGTCGACGAGCTGAATGCAAGGCTGCATCCTTTGCTGGTTAGAAGCTTCCTGATTACCTTTTTGAATCCTGAAATCAACCGGAATCAGGCACAGCTGGTATTTACAACGCACGATTCCTGGCAGCTTTCGAATCATTTGCTTCGACGTGACGAAATATGGTTTACCGAAAAAGACCGCAACGGTGTTTCGGCCCTGTATTCCCTTGCCGATTTTGTGGACGAAGACGGGATAAAGATACGAAAAGACGAAAGCTACGAAAAAAATTATCTGCTGGGAAAATACGGCGCGATTCCGGCCTTGAAATACTTCGATATGTTTAGGGGGGAATAGGATGGCAAAAGCGGATCGAAACGGAAAGCGGAAGGGGAGAGACAGCTTTCGCACAAGAATCCCGGATCTGGGGTACTATTTTATCGTGACGGATACCAAGGAGACGGAGGAAAACTATATGTACGGCTTTCGCGACGCGCTCCCGAAGGAATTGCAGGGCCGGCTGGTAATTAAGGTTTTGAAGGCGAGAACCGATGAGCTTGTAATAGCGTGTAAGGAGCAGGCTGCTTTGGAGCCTCAATTCGGAGAGCCCTGGATTGTATTTGACCGGGATCGGGTCGTACGCTTCGACCAGATTATAGAAGCCGCCAGACAAGAGGGAATCCATGCGGCCTGGTCGAACCCGTGCATTGAAATTTGGTTTGACGCTTACTTTGGAAAAATGCACGGCTATCAGGATTCTGCTGCCTGCTGCCGGGAATTTGCGAATACGTTTGAGAAGAAAACAGGACAGGAATATAAAAAGTCCAGCAATCGGATTTATCGGATGCTAAACTGCCACGGGGATGAAGCAAACGCCGTCAAAATAGCGGAATCCCGTTTTACACAATATTTGAGGGATGGAATGGATAAGCCGTCGGAAATGTGCCCGTGTACGACCATGTATCAATTGATTCGTGAAATACGGGAAAAAGTGAAATCGTCGGTAAAAAAGGAACAGGGAAAAGTTCGTTTCCGCGGCGTGGAATGGATGGCGCGAAGCG
>CANSWW010000148.1 GCA_947650845.1 uncultured Lachnospiraceae bacterium | reverse complement strand
GGTCGGAAGCGCCGATTCTGCCTGTTTTGATATTCGCGGCGGCGATTGTACTGTTTGTCGCGCTTGCCTATTATATTGGCGGAAGGCGTCTTTTGCAGTGTGATTTGAATGAAACCTTACGGAATGATGCGTTGGCTTAGCATAAACAGAATTCTGTTTAAAGAAAACGACGAGGGGATTTTTAGATGCGGATGTCGATTTTGAAGTCATCAAAAGAATTAGACCATACATTTTTCATAACCGGAACCGCCTATGCCGGGAAATCCACGATGGTAAAGCGGCTGGCCGAAAAATACAATGGCATTGCCTGTGAAGAAAACTACCATAATACATTATTACCCGGCTTAGACCGTGCGGAATTTCCGTACGTAACCTACACAAGGGACTTGCAGGACTGGCGCGATTTTATCAGGCGGACGCCGGACGAATACGAGGCCTGGATCCGAGGCGCATCAAAGGAGTGTGAAATCTTAGAGCTTTCCATTTTGGAGCATCTGCGCCCGGAGGGCAAAATGGTATTTGTGGATACCAATATTTCGCTCGAAACGCTGAGGAGAATATCCGATCGGGACCATGTGTTAATCATGCTGGCCGATCCGGATATATCGGTGAACCGCTTTTTTGAAAGGCCGGATAAAGAAAAGCAGTTTTTGTATCGGTTGCTTTTGGAGGAAGAAAATCGTGAGCAGGCCATGGAGAATTTCCGGCAGTGTTTGCGCAGGATAAACTCCCGGGCGGCCTATGACTCGTTCCTTCATTCCGGCTTCCGGGTCATGGTTAGGGATGAGAGCAGAAGCATCGAGGATACGCTTGCTTTGGTGGAGAAGGAGTTTGGCTTGCAAAATCTTTCCCGAGCTTCTTTACCGCATACGATTTAAGGCGATACAATCAAAGGGATAAACCGAAGGAACAAACCCAAGGGACAGATCCAAAGGACAAACCGAAAGCGAGGAAACAATGTGAATCGGAAAACAGAAGAATCAAGAATCGCATATAATAAAATAGCGTCCGAATACGATTCGTCAAGGGAAGGGCGATATACAAGATTTCACATCATGGAATTGTTGAATACGATTGAGCCGGGCGAGGGCGATGTCGTTCTTGACGTTGCATGTGGGAATGGAACTTTGTTGGGAGAATTGTCTCAAAAAGCTAAAATTCAGGCAAACGGGATTGATATATCGGAGAAGATGATTGATGCTGCAAAAATGCGCTATCCGTATATCAATTTTGAGGCAAGGCCATGCGCTCCGCTTGAATGGGAGGATGAAAGCATTGATATCATAACGGTATGCTGCGCGTTCCATCATTTTGATAATCCGCAGGGCTTTGTAAAGGAATGCAGAAGGGTTTTAAAGAAAAACGGCGCGGTGTATGTGGCGGAGCCTAATTTTGGGGCGGTCATTCGATTTTTTGCCAATATATTTTGGCTTCCCTTTTCCAAAAGCGGGGATGTGAGGATATACGGCAAAAAGGAGTTGGAGACATTTTTTTATAAGGGCGGATTTAAGGTGGTGCGGGTTTACGCAAAAGGGAAGGGGATGTTCCTGAAAGCAGAAAAGGAAGTCCGTAGGGCTTGACAGGCGGTTTGGCGGGCTCTTGGGCAAGCGAGTTTATAAGGAGTTCTATACCACATCAGGAATCCGGCGGGTTTTCATTTCCTTTTCAGGTGATACACCATAATGGATTCGTCGCCGTTCTCCCTTACGATTTCGAAACCAAGCTTTTGATACAGCTTTGCCGCATAGTTGGCTTTTTGGACCGAAAGAGAGACTTGCCGGTATCCGCATGCTTGCAGCAGGGCGAGGATTTCCTTCATCATGGCGGTTCCTATACCAAGGCTTCGGTATTCTTTATAAAGAGAGATGGCCAGAGAGGGAGTCTCGGCATCCACATGGCCGTAATCGTTCATGATGCGCGTCCAGACAGCGCCGACAATCTTGCCCTCGACTTCGGCCACGAGCCCCCGGTCGTCCTTTGATTCGCCGAAACGCTCCACATAAACTTGTAGCTCGGGGGCGGCGATAACGGATTTAGGCGGCGGTTCGATACCTTCGGGAATAAAAATGGCTTCATATAAAAAATCATTCAGCAGCGGATATTCCTGCTTTTGCAGTTCTCGTATGACAAAGTTCATGGCTCCTCCCCCTTAATTTCCTCGTTTTGTGATTTTGCATAGGAATTGCAGATATTTATAGGGATTGATATTTATAGGGATAATCGGTCTGCCGATTTTTTCGTTATTTAGAGAATAGCACATAACGGCGGAGGGCTCAAGACAATTCCTGGAATTCGCACAATTCGCATCTTCCCTTTTTCCTCGTTTTGCATTAAAATAAAACCGAAAACGATCGGCGATGCGCCGGGGCATAAGAGGGATGAGGCTTACGCGGGAGGTGGCAAGGACGGAAGGCAGAGAAGGGAAGTGGCAGTGGTATGTTTGGCTGCTGCTGTTTTTGATAAATGCGGCGGCGGTGGTTCTTATGATCCACCTGTGGTTTACGAAGGGGGACCGGTCGGCGGACCAGCGGGAATCGTCTCGCCGGATCGGCGCTTGCTATATGACGATGAACAATCCGTTTTATGAGATTGTTAATGAGGAGATACGGGCCCTGGTGGAGGAAAACGGGGATGTTTTGATTACGCGGAACCCGGCGCTTGACAGTGAGAAGCAGGTGGAGCAGATACGGGAGCTGATCGAGGCGGGCGTTTCGGCGATTTTTGTTACGCCGGTGGACTGGAAGGCGGTGGGGCCGGTGCTGGAGGAGGCCGGCGAGAGGGGGATTTTGATTTTGGCGGTGGATGCTGATTTGTATCAGACGGAGCTGGCGGACAGCACCATTGTCTCGGATAATTACCAGGCGGGGGTATTGTGCGCGCGGCATTTGATGGAGACGGCTGAGTCGGCGCGCATTGTGATCCTGGAGCATTCGGCCGCGAAATCGTCGCTCGACCGGGTGGCCGGGTTTGAGAATACGCTGGCGGGGGATGCGCGTTACCAGGTGGTGGCCAGGGGGGAATGCGACGGGCAGCTGGAGGTGGCGATGCCGGTGATGGAGGAGATTCTGCGTTCCGGCGTGGCGTTTGATACGGTATTTGCCCTTAATGACCCCAGCGCGCTGGGGGTGATGGCGGCTTTGGAGGAGGAGGGTTGTTTGGAGGGCATACGGGTCTATGGGGTGGACGGGGCCCCGGAGGCGAAGGCCATGATCCGGGAGGAGATCATGACGGCTACGGCGGCGCAGTTTCCTTCGGAAATCGGGCGCGCGGCGGCGCGGCAGATGTATGGTCTATTGGACGGGGAGGAGTGCGAGACGTTTGTGTCGATACCGGTTGCGCTGATTACGCGGGAAAATGTGGAGGAATACGCGGTTGACCGCTGGCAGTAGGGGAGGAAGGCTGTGGGAGATAGGCTGCTGGATCAAATTGTGGCGGTGATGAAGAATGTCAATCTGATCCTGATTTTGTTTTTGTCGCTGCTTATGTCGGTGACGACGGGGCGCATTTGCCGGACCTTTGGCGCACGGGAGTTTTTGGAGCGGCTGCCGTCGGTGCCGTCGGCGCCCTGGAGCATTCCTTGCCGCGCGGTGGGGTATTTTTTGCTGCTTTTGCTGCTGATGCGGATGAAAAAGAGCGAGGGGGAAATGCGGGCGGGACAGGCGGCGGTGAGCGGCCTCAAAATTATACTTTGCCTTTTGATTATGAGGGCGCTGCAGTGGAATTACGGCGGCTTGATTTTGCTGGTGGCCGTGGATATCCTGGCCTGGGGGCGTTTGACTCGTTTTCGGGGCATTCTTTTGGGCCTGGCTTTTTTGATGTTTGCGCTGTTGAATTTTGAGATTATTTCTTCGCGCGCGGCGGTGATTTCGATGGATATGTATGTGTCTTATTATGGAGTGTCGGCGCGTAATGGGATCAATTTGTTTTATAATTTGCTCAACAGCGTGAATTCTCTTTTGTTTATGGTCTATATGATTTTGAAGGCGAGGATTCAGCTGCTGGAAAATGAGAGGGTCCGCAAGCTGAATACGCAGCTGAACGCGGCGAATGAGGATTTGCGGGTTTTGAATATTCAGCTGGAGGAGTATGCCAGGGAGGCGGAGCGCACGGCGCAGACGCGGGAGCGCAATCGTTTGGCCCGGGAAATCCATGATACGCTGGGGCATTCTTTGACCGGGATTATTGCGGGGATTGATGCGGCGGTTTCGATGATGGATTATTCGCTGGAGGGGAGCCGCAAGCAGCTGGAGTTGGTTTCGGCGGTGGCGCGCCAGGGCATGACGGACGTAAGGCGGTCGGTGAAGGCGCTGCGGCCGGACGCGCTGGAGAAGCAGTCGCTTTCGGAGGCCCTGGAGCAGATCGTAGGACAGGCCAGGGCTGCCTACGGGGTGGTGATTGATTTTGAAAATGCGGCGGGCGAGCTGCGTTTTGGCAGCGATGAGGAGGAGGTGATTTACCGGATTGTGCAGGAGGGGATCACCAATGCCGTGCGCCATGGGGAGGCTGGTTGGATCCGGATTTCTATTGTCCGGGGGGACAGGGGGCTGCGTCTTTGTATGAGGGATGATGGGAAGGGCTGTGAGGCGATTCATGATGGGTTTGGCTTGACGCATATGAGGGAGCGGGTGGAGCTTTTAGGCGGCACGGTGGCGTTTGACGGGAGCGATGGGTTTGGGATTGAGGCGGATATTCCGATTCGCTGGGGGGAGACGGTATGATTAAGGTGTTGATTGCGGACGACCAGGAGTTGATTCGGCAGAGCCTGCAGATTGTGCTGAGCACGCAGGAGGGGATTCAGGTGACGGATTCGGCCGCTAATGGCCGGGAGGTGATTCGTTCGGTGGGCTTGATCCGGCCGGATGTGATTTTGATGGATATCCGCATGCCGGAGATGGACGGCGTGCAGTGTACGCAGAGGATCAAGGAGATGTATCCGGATATCCGTATTATTATTTTGACGACGTTTGATGATGATGAATATGTCTACAGCGCGTTGAAGTATGGGGCCAGCGGGTATTTGCTGAAGGGGATTTCTATGAGCGAGCTGGTGGAGGCGATTCGTAAGGTCCACAGCGGCAGCGCGATGTTGAATCCGGACGTGGCGGATAAGATGGTGCGTTTTTTTTCGCGGATGGCGCGGGGGAATGGGTCGGCGATCCAGGTGGATGAGAAATTGTATGCGGATTTGAGCCGCACGGAGTGGAGGGTGGTAAAGCAGGTGGGGCAGGGGCTTTCGAATAAGGAGATTGCCGCGGAGTTGTTTCTTTCGGAGGGGACGGTGCGGAATTATTTAAGTTCGATTTTGGGCAAGCTGCAGCTGCGGGACCGGACCCAGCTGGCGATCTGGGCGGTTCAGAGCGGGGCGGTGAACCGGGAGGAGGAGACTGGCGGTGGCCGGGATGCGTAAACGGGTATTTCTGTGGCTGCTTTTTGGCGGCGTGCTGGCGGGCGGCCTCCTGGCCGGGTGCAAGGGGGAGCGGGTGCTGCGGGTCGGCATTCTGGCGGAGAGCAACTGGGACGTGCCAAACGGCACGGTGTATGAGCTGATCGACCTGGCGGCGGAGCGTTTCGAGGCGGAGCATCCGGGAGTACGCGTGGAGTATGTGAGCGGGATTCTGCGGGAGGATTATTCGGAATGGCTGGCGGAGCAGATTTTGCTGGGGACGGAGCCGGATGTCTTTTTGGTGCTTTCGGAGGATTTTAATATGCTGGCTTCGGTGGGGGCGTTGATGGATTTGACGCCTTTCATCGAACGGGATTCGGAATTTGACCAGGGGGCGTATTATCCGGCGGCGTATGCCAGCGGCCAGTGGAACAGCCGGCAGATGGCGCTGGTGTATGAGTGCGTGCCGCGGCTGATGTTTGTGAACCGGACGCTTTTGCGCGAGGCGGGGATCGAGGAGCCGGACAGCGACTGGACGTGGGAGGATTTTTATGAGATTTGCCGGGCGGTGACGGCGGACCGGGACGGCAATGGCCTGCCCGACCGGTTTGGCTGCTATGGGTATCGGTGGACGGACGCGGCGTATGCCAATGGCTGCCGCTTGTTTGACGACGCGGGGCAGGAGTGCTTTGTGGGCGATCCGGCGGTGGAGGAGGCGCTGCTTTTTGCGGAGCGGATTGAGCAGCTGAATGAGGGCGTGCCGGTGACGGCGCAGGATTTTGATTTGGGGAACGTGGCGTTTCAGCCGTTGTTGTTTTCGGAGTACCGGACGTATTCGCCGTATCCGTGGCGGATTAAAAAGTATACGGGGTTTGAGTGGGGATGCCTGTCGATGCCGGCGGGGCCTGGCGGCGGGAATGTTTCGGAGCTGGATGTGCTTTTGATGGGGATCGGCGCGCGCTGTAGGGAGGCGGGGCTGGCCTGGGAGTTTTTGAAAACCATGACCTATGACGAGTCTATGCAGGAGCAGATTTTTCGTTTTTCACAGGGGGCTTCGGGGCTGCGCGGGGTCGTGACGTCCGCGGATACGAGGGCGCATTTGGATGCGGATATGCCGAATGACGGCACGATGGATTTGGAGCTTTTGAATGCGGTGATGGAAACGGCGGTGGCGAAGCCGGCGTTTCGCAGATACGGCGAGGCGATGGCGATGCTGGAGGAGGGAGTGGGGGAGGCGCTGGCGGATGACCGGAATGTGCATACGGCGCTGATTATCCTGCAGCGGCGGGTGAAGAATTTTCTGATCAATTGAGGCGGGGAGGAAAGGGATATGGAGGGCTGTGAGAAAAGGGCGGGGAGGAAAGGGACATGGAGGGCTGTGAGAAAAGGGCGGAGAAAAATTGTCTGGCGGGAAAAGGAGGGCTGGGAAAAAGATGGCTGAGAATCGGATAGCTGGGAAGCGGAGGGCAAGAAATCGGAGGACAAGA
>CANSWW010000147.1 GCA_947650845.1 uncultured Lachnospiraceae bacterium | reverse complement strand
GGACTGCCTTGCCGGAAGATTATCAGGAAAATTCATCCCATGCCAGAAAAAATCCTGGTGTATTATCTCGAACAGAAAGATTTTCGCGTAAATACCTATACCTTCCAGGATCAAATAAAGGTCAATATCTACGAAAATTTTTGGATTGACTGGAAAGAGCTGGATTTGTCATAAAGAACTGTTAGACTAAGAAAACCGGCCTTTACCACCCCAAAAAACGGACCCGCGACGCCATCGCCGCGGGCCCATCTATTAAAAGGGGAGGATAAGTATTCTCATCTTTTGTATCTGACTATAGTATACCCGAATCCCTATGTCCTATTCAAAAATCAAAGAATTTTTTCAACCTCTTCTTTTTGCCCTTCCGCCGCCGCCTTTTCGGCCGCCTTCTTCCGTCTGGTCATCATTCCGCCGATCCGTCCGGACTCCTTCGCGGTCAGAGAACGCCAGCCGCTCTCCAGCACCTTATCATACACACCGATCTCGGCGGCGATCTCCAGCTTTAAAGATTCCTCCGGCGTCAAATTATCCAGATCGATCTTCTTTTCCTTCTTCGATTTCATGGCAATACTCCTTTCATTATTTGTGATACTTCTTCTTTTGAAGTATTGCCCCAAAATCCAAATTCATTCCTCAATACTCATACGGATCGCTGGGAATAATAACTGCCGCCACGAAATAAAGAATAATCCCGATAAACGTACAGCCTAACAGCGCCCAAACCAATCGGATCACCGTAGGATCCAGCCCGATGTAATCGCCAATGCCCGCGCATACGCCGCAGATCATGGCCTCCCTCTTTTTCCTGTACAATTTTCTCGTCTCCATTTCCAAACTCCTCTCTACAGGCCTCTCCATACTCCTTTGACCTCTCCATGCTCTTCCGCTTGACCGCGCTTTCTGTCAAACCGGCATAGCCCCTGTCACTCAAAACTCACTTCCACGCTTCCCATATCACAGTCAATCGAAGCGGTTCTGGACGCCCCGTTTTCCACTCTGGAATGATCCGACATCGACGAAAAGCTCATCCCACCGATCTCCACGCTGCCCAAGTCATTCTCTACCTGATAGTTATAGTCCTTTTCCGCCGCGCTCAGCCTCAAGGTAATGCCGCCGACATCACAGTCCGCCTTCCAGTCGCCGTCCAGCGTACCGCCAAAATCAGCCGCCCCGGCATCCACGTCAAAATTCGCGGTCTTGCCCTCAAAACTGTCCAAATACGCACTCCCGGCATCTACATCAACGCTCAGCTTACCATTGCAGACGCCGCCGTAAATCTCCGCCGAGCCCGCGTCCACATCCAGACTCATCTTTTTCTCGGCTCCGACCCAAACCGCCGTAAAGCTGCCCGCGTCCACGTCAATCTCCACCGTGTCCGCCATAAGACGATCATCGACCGTCATGCTTCCGGCGCCCACATCGCATTTCACCTTTTCAAAGGTCCCGTCCTCCGGAATCGTCACCCAAATAATCGGATGCTCCCCCTCAAAAAAGTTCCACGTCATATTCCTGCCGTCTTCATCTACAA
The DNA here is from genome assembly GCA_947650845.1 of uncultured Lachnospiraceae bacterium. GTDB lineage: Bacteria > Bacillota > Clostridia > Lachnospirales > Lachnospiraceae > RGIG7193. The sequence goes on along the minus strand of CANSWW010000147.1, from coordinate 5,423 downwards.
TCAAAGTACCGTCTTTCACCTCACAGCGGAAGTTGTCACGCGGATGCTCTACCTCAACCCGGAACTCGCTTCCTTCCTGTACAACAAACATCTCGCCGGCATCCACCGATAGATCCAGGCTGTCAATCCCGTCTACAAAGCTCCACCAGCGGACATCGCCGTCCGTATGTTCCCGGCCGTCCGACTCCTCAAAATGCGCCGTGTTCAAATCATCCTCATCTCGTGCGACCGCAGTTCCTTCCATGACCTGCGTCACCTCTCCGGCGTAGGCCTGCTCCTCTACTACATCCAGCCGGCCCTCCTCATAATTTGCCGAGCCCCGTCTGCCCCAATGCCCATGAAGGCCTGTATCGCTCCAGTTCGCTCCCAAAATCAGGCAGATCGTGCTCATTATACCACCGGTCAAAATCATTACGACTGCCGTAATCAGTACCACCTTTGTCCCCTTTTTCATGCTCGTATCCTCCCAAACAATCCGCCGATCCAGTTAAAAACGCGGCCGATGAACCGGAATACCGCCGGAAACAGACAGCCAAAGATCATGCGCAGCACCCAGCCGCACAAAAGCCACAGCAGAAGCCCAATCCCCATTAGCAAGATCCCTGCCGAGATGGACATCATTCCGTTTAACGGTGACGTAAACAGCCCGACAAACCCATGGCAAAGGCAGCCGATCGCCGCTCCTATGACTCCCACCATCGAAACAACCGCCGCGCCGCATATGCCGATCAGCGCGCCGAACAATCCTCCCGCCAAGCCGATTGCCCCGCCCATAAGGCCAATCCAAACCGGAAACGTCACAATCGCAAGCAACACGATCGCAATCGTCCGCCAGCCATTCCCGCCCTGGTCCTTGTACGGATTATGACGGGAATCCCTGTCATACCCCTGCTCGCCCCGGCCGTACGAATCATAGCTCTGGCCATACCCGGCAGACGAATGCTCCTCATAATACCCGCCCCGGCCGCTTCCGCTTTGACGACCGTCCGCATACTCGCTTCCGCCATGCTGGCTGCGGCTCTCTTCATACTCGTGAACGGTTTTCTCGTCGTCCACGCCCTTTTCCGTAAATTCCATATGCTCGGCCAGGTTCTCATCCATTCCGGCCTTTACCGAGGCCGCCACCTTAGCCGGGCTTCCCAGCTCCTCAATGATGGCTGCTTCCTGCTCCTCACCGGCGTCGTCAAAATACCCGTTGTAATATTTCAGGACCTCGATCTTCTCTTCCTTGGGCAAATCCTCCAAAAGCTTTGCCAGCTCCTTCATAAACTCTAATCTATTCATCTCTCCACCTCTGCAAATATGTTCGATATCTTACCGGAATATTCGTCCCATTCCCGGCAATATTCCAGAAGCTTCTCCCGCCCGGAGCCGGTTACCTTGTAGTAGCGGCGGTTCCGCCCGCCAAACTCCATATCGTATACCTCCAGATAGGTCTCCTTCTGCAGTCGTCTCAGCACCGGATACAAGGTCGATTCGGATACATCCAGCGCCCTGCGCACATCCTGCGTAATCTTGTAGCCATAAGTCCCTTCCGTTTCCGTAGATACGACGGCCAGCACAATTGCATCCAGCAAAGCTGCGCCTGTGTTAAATACCATTTCATCATCTCCTATCCTGCTTCTGTTCGCAGTCGGCAAAAAAACTCTTTGCCGGCTGAGCGTCTCTCCTGCCAACTGCATTGTCTTTTTGACTCCTATAATATTGATTCATCATGTAATATTGTTTCATGTTTAATACTATATATCATATAATATTATATGTCAAGAAAAATATGCAATAGAAATTATGAAGAAATGTTTAAGAAAAAATATGTAAAAAATGGCTGACACAAAGCCGGAAAACCCGTTTCTCTGTCAGCCCTCGTTTATAAAACCTGTATGTGCCGCCCTGCGGCTGCCTCATCTCGTCAGGAAAACAGCTCCTGCACCAGCCGCTCCAGCGCCAGCTGATCGCGGGACGCCATCAGCTCCCGCGCCGAATGCATCGCCAATATAGCAATCCCCGCGTCCATAGTCCGCATCGGCAGTCCCGTAGAAGCGATCGATCCCAAGGTCCCGCCGCCGCGCATATCCGAACGGTTCAAAAACCGCTGGTACGGGATGCCGGCCTTCTCACACAGCGACTGCACCGCCGCTGCCGCCTCACAGTCATTCGCATAGCTCTGCGAAGCGCTCAGCTTTAAGGTTACGCCGCCGCCCAGGACCGGCTGATTGACGAGATCCGCCTTCTCCGGCACATTCGGATGTACCGCATGCGCCACATCCAGCGACAGAAAGAATCCGTCCGGCAAATCCCTAAGAAGCTGCTCTCTGGAGCTTCCCAATGCCCGATAAATCCGCTCCAAGACAAATGGAAGCAGGGCCGAAGCCGCACCCTGCTTGGAATGGCTTCCCACCTCTTCGTTGTCAAACAGCGCGATCAGATTCAGGCCTTCCCGGCGTTTTCCCTGCAAAAGGCCCTGCACGCAGGCCCGGATCGACGTAATATTGTCCAGACGGGGACTTGATAAAAGCGTGTTGCCAAACCCGACCGTTGTTCCCGATTCCCACTGGTATAAAAACATCTCATACTCCAGGATGTCCTCCGGCGCGCAGCCAATTTCCCCTGCCAGCTCCTGCCTGAAAAACAATTCCGACGTCTCGTCGCCGGATACATCTGCAAGAGGCAGCAGATCTTTCTGCGGATTCAGGCATACGCCCTCGTTGACGTCGCGGTTCATGTGGATTGCCAGGTTCGGGATGGTGCATACCGGCCGTCCAAAATCCACCAATACGCTTCGGGGCGCAAACGGGTCGTCCGTGCGCAGCGCCGCTTTTCCGGAAATCGACAGCGGCCGGTCCATCCATGTACTGCGGATCATCCCGCCATACGGCTCCACATTCAGCTTCCGACAGCCAAAGGCCATAATCTCCGGCGAGGGTTTGATCTTAAAACACGGAAAATCCGTGTGAGCCGCCGCAATGCGAAGCCGCGAACGCTCCCCCTGCTTTTCACCGATCGAAAACGCAAACAGCGTCCGGTCATAGGCCGGCACAAAATAACGGCCGCCGGCCTGCAGCTGCCACGCGTCCTGCAACGCCAAGGGCTGAAAGCCTGCCGCCGCCAGCTCCTTTTTCACATAATCCACCGCCATAAAAGGAGAGGTCGAACCCGCAATCTGCGCCAGCAGCGCATCCGCCGCCGCCCGGGCACGTCCCGTTAGCTCTTCCCTTTCACAACGCTGTTTTTCTTCCGTATCCCGCCTGTCCATCTCTTCACAACCCTTTCCTTATCATTATCCGTGTTCTCAGAACATTTTACGCACTCTTGCGATATCGCCTTACCATCGTCTGTCTTTTCACAACATTTTACGCCCTCACTTCCGGCCGCACCTGCAGAGCCACCACCTCCGGCGGATTACCAAATCGCGGAAGGCGCGGATATCGGTAGCAAAGGCCGCAGCTTACGAGCAACTTACCGGCCCCTCTCTCATAAAGACCGCCGGCATACCGGGGAAAAAGCCCCTGCCCCGGCGCATATACGCCGCCCCGCGCGCCCGGCAGGCGCCATTGCCCGCCATGGGCATGGCCGCAGACCACCAAATCGCCCGGAAAATATCGGTATGCGCCCGCCAATTCCGGCCGATGGCTCAAAAGGACCGTATAGCACCGCGCATCCACCTCCCGGCAGCAGCGCCGATACTGCTGATCCCATTCTTTCCGCCCGACAAATACGTCGTCGATTCCCATGATGGCAATCCGTCCGTCGCTGCCGGCCAAAAGCTGCTTGTTCCCCTCCAGCACATGGACTCCCCGCTTTCGCAGAGCCTCCTTCCTCTGCCCGATCTCCTCCTTCGAATAGCAAAAGCTGCTGCCGCTATGTCCGTGATACTCATGGTTCCCCGTCACATAATAGCAGGGGGCCTGCTCCACCGCTCCCTCAATCAAGTCCCAAAAGGGCTCCTCCTCGCCGCGGATATCGCTCATGTCCCCGGTCATCCACACGGCATCCGGCCGCAGACGCAGCAATGCGTCCAAAAGCCCTTTTTGTTTCTCTCCGTACACGCAGCCATGCAAATCCGAAAAAATAACAAACATAAAAGCTCGCTCGATCTTAGCAGTCTGGAGGGTATAAGTCTGAATCTTGAATTTCTGCATATATTACTTCCCGCTTTTTTTGTCCTTCAGCCGCACATAAATCTGCTTCTGCCCGCCTACCGGAATTTTCTGCAGCTCATAGTCGCCCAGCGATTTAATGAAGGGCGTCAATTTGGAAAAGCCGTAATTACGAACATCAAACTCCGGCATTCGTTTCGACAGCTGATCTCCCAGCTTGCCGGTCGAGAGCCAGCCGTCCTCGTCCGAAAACTTATTGATAATCGCGTTGATGATGCGGCACACATTCTTTATATCCTTCGTTTTCGTGTTCTGTGACTTCGATAAAGAAGAATCCGCCGCCTTCCCGGCCGCCTTCCCCAAAAGCGCGACCTTCTCCCGGCTGGCCTTCTCGTCTTTTTCCTGCTGCTCCTGCTCCTTTTCCTCTTTTTGCTGCGCCGAATACAGCAAATCCAGATATTTAAACTGGTTGCAGGCTGAGATAAAGGGCTTCGGCGTCTTTTCCTCGCCCATGCCGATTACCTGCATCCCCGCTTCCCTAAGCCGCGCCGCCAGGCGCGTAAAATCGCTGTCCGAAGAAACGATGCAGAAGCCGTCCACCGTCTCCGAATACAGGATATCCATGGCGTCGATAATCATCGCCGCATCGGTGGAATTTTTCCCCGAAGTGTATCCGTACTGCTGAATCGGAATAATCGAGTTCTCCAGCAGGATATTCTTCCAGGACGCCAAGCGCGGCGTTGTCCAGTCCCCATAAATCCGCTTATAGGTGACAATCCCGTTGTTGGCCGTCTCATCCAGGATGATTTTAATATACTTATCAGATACATTATCCGCATCAATCAGTATGGCAAACCGTAATTCATTATCCATTCTTTTCCCTCTCTCCACATATTTTTCCCCAAATTCCCGCATACTAACACTAAAACGTTCAAAGGAGGTATATTATGAACTCAAAAGGCCTCGACTATTTCATACTCGCGCTGGTGATCATCGGCGCTGTCAACTGGGGACTGGTCGGGTTTTTCCGGTTTAATCTGGTCACCTTTTTATTCGGTGAAATGACTACCATCTCCCGCATCGTCTATGCCGTCGTCGGTATTGCCGGTCTTTATGTAATCAGTATGTTCGGCCGAGTCAACTCAGTGGGCGAATAAGCGCCATTGACGGCCGTGGGACTGCCATAATACAACAAGGGCCTTTGAGCTTACGCCAAAGGCCCCAACGTATTCCCGCTTTAAAACAACAATCCGGCAAATCTTACAAACCAATCGTAACCTTTTAACCGCCTCATTGAGCATCTTACAGTATAAATCATATCCTACG
>CANSWW010000146.1 GCA_947650845.1 uncultured Lachnospiraceae bacterium | reverse complement strand
TTTGATGATAAGCATTTTGAAAAGAGCAAAAGATATGCTTCCATCTGCACAGATAACCCATAAGCTGATAAGCAGCAAACACTAATATACTGATACCAGTCGGAACAAAATTGGATGTTGCTTTTCCAAATGCCATGACGCAAAGGATGAACAAGGGATAAAGATATCGGTTTGCATACGCAAGTTGTTAAGCCCCCTTTCTTTTAAGTCGGCCAATTCTCTTTTGGCCTTCTTAGTCTCCCATCAACCGTCCCCATCAACGAATAAACTCCTCAACAAACCCTTCATAACTCGTTTCTCGCAGCAACCGCCTTACCTTATCCATATCATCCAGCATCCCGACAATCCCCTCATAAAGCTGCATCAAATTATCATTTTCCCTTGTAAGCGAGAAAAGAAACACGAGCCGCACCCTCTGTCCTGACCAATCCATCGTCCGCTTCAGCGTAGCAATCGCGATGCCCGAACGCAGCGCTTCCTTCTTAATCGGATGCGGAATCGCGAAAAGGTTTCCAAAGCTTGTAGGCGCAACCCGCTCTCGCTCCAGGACAAGCGCCTCATAGCGTCCGTCGCAATACCCGTTTTCCTGCAGCTTTTCGCACAAAAAATGCAGCAGCTCCTCCTTATTGTCGATCTCCAGCTCCGGAAAAAATAAATTCCGGTCAAACTGCGAAAGCACGATCTGATTTTTGCTCTGGCGGATTTTTATCTCCGCCATGCAGCGGCGGATGTTATGGATATCCTGCTCCATCAAAAGCGGATTGCACAAAATAACAGGAACATGAAAGGTTCCCGACAAGGGAGTCGTACTAAGAACAAAGGAGGGCATAAATTCAGTCAGCAATTCCGGCTCGAAAATAGAAAAACACTCAATCTCCATACTTCCCTGAGGAAAGTAAATTCCCAGTCGTTCCCTATAATAAACCGCATCCCGCCGTCCGACCGGGTCAAACACCGCGATACGATACCGTTCCCGCCGGGCCTTCTCCATCGAGCACAACAAATGCAGCGTGATAAACCCAATCTCATCCTCATCCATCTCAAAGTCAAAGCGGGCATGAATTTTCATCGAAATAAAGACACTGATATCATATAAAAACGGGAATTTTTCCCGAATCTCATAAATCATAGGATTGCTCAAACAACGGTTTTGGAGAGCCCGTTCCCGCAAAGCCAGCAAATGGACAACCAGATTGTTTTTCAAAAGGACGTCGTCCGCCAGCTGGGTCTGATAGCCGGCATCCGCTTCGGCCAGCACCGTGTCGACAAACCCCATCATTTCCACCGTCGCCGCCTCTACCTCCAAAGCCGCGCCGATCCGACAGGACAAAAGCGAAGAAAGATAGGCACGCTCCGTGTCCGGCAAAGTAAGGCGATAATGCAGCTCCAGACAGTCGCAGAGCGCCGCCGTAACCGTTGGCTCCTTATCCTCGCCTACGTGGATCGTCTGTTTCAGCGCGTTGCCGCTCTTTACCCGGTCAACCAAAATGGCGATGTGCAGAAGCAGAGTAGTGATTTCCATATCATTGAGCGACATATGCCGGCCGCGCAAAAACGAAAGGAGCGTCTCCTTCAGCTCAGCAATATCCGTATATTGGAAAAAATCGGCATAGCTTGACAAATCAAACGTCTGTCGCCCTACCTCATTCATCAGAAAATACGTAAAAATCCGTCGTCTGAGCTCCTCGTTGCAATCTAAGAACAACGTATTGCTGCGGCGGACAATGCGGGTCTGATAACGCTTCAGAATGCCCTCGTTCAGCTCCTGGATATCGCTGTCGAGCGTAGACTCACTGATAAAATACTGCTCGGCCAAATCGTAATAGTCGCTCTCGCCCACGCTCAAAATATGTTTAAAAATCAACATCCAGCGCGAAGCGTTCTTTCCGGCGCTCTCCGAGATCAAAGCCCCGGCCCGCGCCCGGTCGGCCAGAACGTACCCCCGGCCCTTAAGCGGCAAAATAACCGATCCAAACTGGCGGTTAATCTCCTTGATTTCACTGCGCACCGTGCGCTCGCTTACCCGAAGCGCATGAGAAATAGCGGCCGATGTCTGAGGCTCGCGCTCTATCAGCTGCCGAAGGATCCCGACCTGGCGCGTACTGCATTCCATAGCCCCTGTTCCCCCTTTGTAGATAATAGCGGTCGTTTACAGCTCCTTTTGCAGATACACCATATCCGTAATCTGCCTGCCTTCCTCGAAAATCGGATGATCGTAATGCTCGGTAAAAAAGCCCTCCACCGTGTGGCTGATCGTAAAACCGCACTTCTCATAAAAGGCGACATTTGCCGAACCGGCCCCTGTGCCGACGCGCATGACGCGCCCCCGTCCATGGTAATACGTAAGCAGATAACGCACCATATGCCGGCCATACCCCTTTCTTTGGAAGGCCGGGTCGGTAGCAAGGTTTTTAAGCTCTAATACACGCTTTGGCTCACGGCTCACGACCGCAATCGTTTTCAACCCTCCGTCGTAAAGGGCAAACATTTCCCCCTCCTCCAAATAACGGTCGATCATATCCTCCTGCTCATCGCCCAAAAGCAACAAAGGTAAAAAACGTTTCTTGTGAGTAGTAATCTTCAGAATCTGTATCATAGCGCACCTCGGTAGTATAGTAATGTCCGAACCCTACTGGTATCTTATCATGCCGGCCGGGAAAATACAAGAAAACGCTTCCTATTTTCACGCAAGTGGAGTAAACTGTAGGTATTCGGGCACGCCGTAACGCAGTGCCCCGGCAGGGAAGGCGGGCTTCGTCCCGTCGTCGCCCAAAGAAAGGAGTCAAGAGCCAATGAAAAAGCCAATCACGGCAGACCATTTCAAACACTTTAAAATGCTGTCCCATCTAAAGGAACATGACGGCGACCTGTACTTCATCGTCAAACAAGCCAACCTGGAAGAAAACCGCTATGACAGCGACCTCTACCAATATAAAGAAGGCCGCGTCATTCGCTTAACCTCCGCCGGCGACGTCCACACATACGAATGCCTGGCGGACAGCATCCTTTTCCCGGCCCTGCGCAAAAAAAAGGATAAAGACGCGGCCGCTGCCGGAGAACCCCTCACGGTCTGGCAGCAGCTTAAGCCGGGGATGGGGGAAGCTCTGGAATGGAAACGCCTGCCCTACCGGGTGCAGGAGACAGCCTTCATAGACGAAGAGCATTTCTTCTTCACGGCGACCTACGACCGGCAATGGGAGCAGCTGCTCGCCGACTGCGGCGGAGACCGGGAAAAAGCCCTGAAGCAAAAAAAGGATAACGGGGATTTTCGTGTGTTCGAAGAAATCCCCTTCTGGACAAACGGGGGCGGCGATATCAGCGGGGTGCGCTCTCGTCTGTACTATTACCAGGAGGGCCGCGTCTATCCGCTCTGCGGCGAGCAAGCCTCGGCAGCCGGCCTTACCCTAAGCCCGGAGAAAAAACGGTTGGTGTATATACGGGAAGAATATGAAGGCAAAGCGCCGCTGGAAAACCACCTGATGACGCTGTCCGTATCCGAGGCAGCGGCACTTGCGAATGTACAGGCCGTTTCCGCTCAAGGCGACGCCCCCGAAAGCCGGCCGCCCGAAAACACCGCCTGGTATCAATTATCCCGCGAGCACATACTGTGCCCCGGCGCACAATACTACGCAGTCGATTTTCATACGGAAGCCGAAGCAATCCTCACCGTCAATCGCCGCCTGGCCTACGGCCTGAACGAAAATGCCGCCTTCCTGCGCTGGGAGCCGGAGACCGACCGGACGGAGCTGATTTACGATGGGAATCCCTGGACACGCTCGGCCAGCGAAGGCAGCGACGTAAAGATGGGAAACATCGGCTGTGACCTAATCTTCGAGGACGACGGCTTCACGATGCTGTCCACCGTCGTCGACTGCACGCCCCTGCTCCATGTAGGCTTTGACGGAACCGTAAGCAGGCGCACAGGCCGAGAGATGGTACAGGAATATATCGCGGCGAAAGACGGCTACACCGTAATTGCCATGAGCGGCATGGACGGAGGCGAGCTTTATCACGTAGCCAAAGACGGTACATTTACAGTCTTGACCGACTTAAACGCCGCCCTAAGCCGCGACTATGAGGTAATGACTCCCCAGGAGTTCACCTTTACAAACGAAAACGGCCTGGAGCTGACCGGCTTTGTAATCGAACCCGCGAAAAGAGAGACCGGCCGCCAATACCCTGCCATCCTCGACATCCATGGCGGGCCCAAAACCGTATACGGCCCCCACTTCTTCCATGAAATGCAATATTGGGCCAACGAGGGCTTCGCGGTACTCTTTACCAATCCCACCGGCGGCGACGGGCGCGGCAACGAATTCATGGACATCCGCGGCAAATACGGCACGGTTGACTATCGCGACCTCATGCGCTTTGTCGACGAGGCGATCGCTCGCTTCGACTTCATTGACGCAGAACGGCTGGGCGTAACGGGCGGCTCCTACGGCGGCTTTATGACCAACTGGATCATCGGTCACACCGAACGCTTCAAGGCGGCCGCGTCCCAGAGGAGTATCTCTTCCTGGCTGTCCTTCTCCAATACAAGCGATATCGGCTATTACTTCAACGCCGACCAGACCGGCGCAACCGCCTGGGAGGATCACGAAAAGCTGTGGGAGCACTCCCCGCTCAAATATGCCGGCCAGGTGACGACGCCGACCCTGTTTTTGCACAGCGACGAAGATACCCGCTGCTGGATGGTAGAAGGGATACAGATGTTCTATGCCCTGAAAAATTTCGGCGTCCCCTCGCGCCTTGTGCTCTTCCACAAAGAAACGCACGAGCTGTCGCGCTCCGGCCGCCCCAAAAGCCGGATCCGCCGCAACGAAGAAATCCTGAACTGGATGAAAAAGTATTTGTAAGACAAGGGCTTCTGCCGGGAGCAGTAGCGCCCGGACATAAGAGAAGGTTGACTGCCCAAACAAAAAACGCCTGCCGCGCGGCTCTTAAGAGGAGCTGCCCGCGGACAGGCGTTTTTAAGAATTTTGTTTTTATTCGGTTTGGCCGGCCGCATCGCCGCCGTCCGTTTCCTCGTGTGCCGGCTCCGGAATCCACAGCCGTACCCACTTGATGCGGTTGCGCTCCAGCGATTCGACCTGGAAGGTAAAGACGCCGTCGCTCACGGTCTGCCCAACCTCAGGAAGGTTATCGATCAAGCCGATAATGTAGCCGCCGATCGAATCGTAATCCTCCGATTCCAGGTGGATATCCAGCATGTCGTTTATGTCGTCAAGCTTTACGGAACCCTCGACCCGGTATTCGGTGTCGGAAATCTTGCGGAACGAATCGAGCTCGTCGGCATCGTACTCGTCACGGATCTCACCGACGATTTCCTCCAGAAGATCCTCCAGCGTGACCACGCCGGCCGTGGCGCCGTACTCGTCTAAGACGATCGCCATGCTGACATACTGCTGGCGCATATCGACAAAGAGCTCGGAGGTCTTTTTATATTCATACGTATAGTAAGCTTCGCGCAGATAATCCCGCAGTCGGAATTCATCGCCGGGCCGGTACAAAAGCAGATCCTTCATATTGATCATGCCGACGACATTATCGGTCGTATTCTCGTAGACAGGCAGGCGGGTAAACATGCTGGTGCGGTAAATCTCGATCAGCTCTTCATAGGTGGCATTCACATCGGCGAAGATCGTGTCGATCCGGGGGATCATGACATCCTTGGCCAGGGAGTCGCCGAAATCCACTACGTTATTGATCATTTTGACTTCTTCCTTCTCAATGACGCCTTCCTCATGGCTGACGTCAACGAAGGTACGCAGCTCCTCCTCGGTAATGGTTTCCTGCTTCTGGTTCGGGTTGATGCCGATCAGCCGCAGGAACAGGCCGGCAATACTGTTGATAATGAAAATCACCGGCGTAAGTACAATCATCAGAAAATAGATGACGGGAGCCACAAAAAGGGCCAGCTTCTCCGCGTGGATGGTAGCCGCCGTCTTGGGCGAGATCTCGCCGAACACCAGGATGATAAAGGTAAGAAGGCCGGTCGCCAAGCTCACGGTGTAGCTGCCGCCCAGCTTCATGGCCAGCGTCGTGGTAAGGGAGGACGCATAGAGGTTGACGATGTTGTTGCCGATCAAAATGGCAGCCAGCATCTTGCTCTGGTTGTCCAGAACCCGGTTGAGAAGTTTAAGCCGCCGGTCGTTTTCATCTACCATCGAACGGATGCGGATGCGGTTACAGCTGACCAGCGCGGTCTCCGAAGAAGAGAAGAAAGCCGACAGCGCGACTAAAATAAAAATACTTACGACATTCATAATATATATGCCGTCCTCTGGGTCCAAAAAAAATCACTCCTTTTTACATGGTCTTGCGGCAGGCCGCCGCAGAGTTTTTATGTTAGAAACGATTGTACAATATGTGGGGAAGAATGTCAAGAAGAGCAGGCTCAACCGGCAGGCAAAAGGCATATGCTGTCCGGCCTGGGCATATATTTGGAAGGAATAGCGATGAAAAAGGGGAACAGGCATGAATCCCAATACCACAATCAATCCGATGCGTTTTGTAAAAACGCTGCTGGCCTCCTACATAATAACCGTACTGTTAATGTTTTTGCTGGCTTTCGTTTTATATAAGATGAAGCTGAGCAGTTCGCAGGCGTCTCTGGGGGTGACGGCAATCTATCTCTTATCCTGTGCCGTGGGGGGCTTTATAACAGGAAAGCAGATGCGGAACCGCCGACTTTTGTGGGGGCTTTTGTTCGGGGCCTTGTATTTTGTCGTGCTGTTATTGCTTTCACTGGCAGTGAGCGGCGGACTTGAGGGCGATTTGAAGAATATGGTCTCGGTGCTGGCGCCTTGCCTGATTGGAAGCGCCGTGGGGGCTGTTATAAGCTAGAAAATTTTTAGCGGAAATTTTTCGAAAAAGCGCTTGCATTTCCGCTCTATATGTGTTATTATACTTAATGCCCGTTTGGACGGGCGTAAGCTTCAACCGGACCTTTAGCTCAGTTGGTTAGAGCAACCGGCTCATAACCGGTCGGTCCTGG
>CANSWW010000145.1 GCA_947650845.1 uncultured Lachnospiraceae bacterium | reverse complement strand
CGTACTGCCAGGCGCTTCTGCCTCCCATTGCTACGGCCTCTTCTCACCGGAGACGGGCGAGATGCCGTATTTGCAAAACGGAAGCCCCGAGATTACCGTCGCGGACAACCGTTTTCTGGCCTACTTTGAAATCCCGGCCCGTGATCCCCGCTACGCCGTCGTCCTTGACAGCGCCGATTGTTCGGAGCACGTTGTCTCGCTTGACTGCGAGAGCAAGCGGTATTACACCCGTATTTCTCCGGACGGACGCTTCCTGGTATCCTGCGACGAAGATGCCGAGGCCGGCGTCTGCCGCTACCGAATCTATGATTTGCAGGAAAATACCGTGTCCGAACCTCTAAGCGTGTCCTTCGGCGATGGTCCCCGCATTTCCCTGCGCTGCTATCCCGGCGGCTTTCGCCTGTTTTGGACCGAGCGGGCTGAGGACGGCGCTTTCCTGGGCGAACACTCTCTGGGATTTTACTCCTACGAACCGTAGCCCGTTTGAACATGCGCCCATCGGGCGCACGCAAAGCGGCGGCCTTGGTTTTCCAAAGCCGCCGCTCTTTTTAATATCGATCCGGCCTGTTCGTCCTTATTCCACCGTAAATACCACGCTGGAAGCCAGGGGCGAAACCGTGCCGTCCGCCGTCACCGCGCGTACATCGAGCTTATAGCTGCCAGCCGCCTCGGCCACATATTCAAAGTGCCAGTATACCCACTGTTCACCGTTCGCGTCCGTCGTCTCATAGGAGGTCCAGGTTTCCCCGCCGTCCAGTGAAAATTCCACCGCCGCGATCGCCGTGCCGCAGTCGTCGGCATAGCCCTCAAAGGCAATCAAATCGCCTACGGCAAAGCTGTCCTCAAAACGGTTCACGACATTTACCTTTGCCCGGTACGCATCCTCCGGCCCCGTCACCTCAGGAACCTCGTCCTGGGCTGTCAGCTCGATCTCCGTCACCTGGCGGGTGAAGTATTTGGCGACCGTATCCGGCATCCACACCTGCATCGGCGCACCCTGGCTGGTTGTCAGCGGTACGTCGCCGATCTCATAGACCAGCAGCGCATCCTTCTCCAGCACATACGACAAAGGCATCGGAATGCCATAGCCGCTCGCATCCTTCATCGTGATCGTATTGACGCCATCCTCCAGATCCGCCATGCTGATTACATCCGCGACACGGACGCCGCGGACGCTGGCCTGGGCCGCCGTCACGCTCATCGCGCAGGTACATACCATATTGCGCTCCACGCTCTCCAGCTTTTCCAGCTCCGTAATGCCCACCGTGCAGGTCTTTTTGATGTTGCCGCTTACATTGATGTAGTATTCCTGGCGGTCCACCTCGTCAAAGGCAAAGCCGGGCTTCGCGCAGGCATAGGTGGCCGCTGTCCCAAACAGATTAAAGATCTCGTCCGGCGGGGTCAGCACATCCTGATTGAAGGCAAAAGCGCCCTGTACGTTCGCAACCTTGGTATACGTCTCCTGCTCGCGCTTCTTTACCGCAACGCCGAGTTCCTCCTCTGCCTTCGTCTCCGGCGCAGGCGTCACATCGGCCGTCGGCTCCGCCTCGACTACCGGCATTGCCACCGCCGGCGCGGACACACAGCCGCCAAGCAGGCAGGCCGCCCCGGTGATCCCGGAGGCGATTTTTAATCCTTTTTTCTTCATAGCTGTTTCCTCCTTATTCGATATTGCTCTTAGCCGTTACCATAACGCTGTGCAGCTCCGTGCTGACCAAGCCGCTCTCTGTCGTGGCCCGTACCGTCAGAACATAGGAGCCGTCCGTTTCCGGAGTCCATGTGAAGTACCAGTACACCCAGCGCAGCACATCGGTATCGTCCAGGTCATACTTGGTCCAGGTCTTACCCTGATCCATCGAGAATTCGATCGCGACGATCTTTTCGTCGAAGGCATCGGCATACCCCTCAAACGTATGCTCCTTGCCGGTCTCAATCAGCAGGCCTTCCGGCGTCTTGAGGATCGTAGCATTCGGCTTGTTGGCAAAGGAGCCGTCCTCATTGTGCCAGCCGCAGGGGATCCGGGAATCATAGTCGATATCGTCGCCGGTCACCTTGTAGCCGACAATCTGCTTGACATTCGACTGCGCGTCCACGCCCTCGTACCAGTTCATCACCGGGTAGCCGCGGCCGCCGTCCAGATATTCGCCGCCGATCTTATACACCAGGAATACTTTATCGATGCGGTCCTCTCTTACACAGCGGAAGCTGCCTTCGTCCACACGCATAAATTCCACGCCGGTCGCGCCGCGCTGCATCCCGCCGGCCTTCTCAATCAGCCATGTCAGCGGAATACCGGTAATCTCCACATTCGTGATACCGCCGCCGCCTACGGCCGACCAGTCGCATACCATCTTGGATACCTTGGTCACAACCGCATTATCCGCTTCGGCCTCCGCAATCAGCTCCGGCAGCTTCATCGTATACGGTTCATCGACCAAGCCCTCGATCGTGATCTCCCACTCGTCAAACATCTCCTGGGGCGGCTGCACATTCGCGCCATGTACGCCCAGGGCGTGACGCAGGTTATCATAACCGGAATGCATCCAGTCGTAGGAGAATACTTCGCTCATCGCCTGCACGTTGTCCTGTGTGAAGGAGAATTCGCCCTCTACGTTCTCCACGTCCACGATGCCTAAGAGCTTCTGATACTTCACCATATCCCACAGCTGCATGCCCGCGCTGTCGTTCGTCGCATTGTGGCAGCTCATGCAGTTGCCGCCCATGGCGCCGCTGAAGGATTCATTGTCCTTTGCGTAATGGATCCCATGAATCAACGTGCCAAACTCATAGTTCTTCGCTACATAGCCGTCGCCAAAGGTATGGCAAATCAGGCACTGCTGTACGGTCGTATTGACGCCCAGCTCCTGGTTCCAGAAAGCCGGATGGTCATAATTCATATTCGCAATCAGGTCATCCAGGCTCACATGGCAGGACTGGCAGCCGCGGTTGTCCGCATCCAGCCAATATGTATTGTAGGAAATCGTGTCACTTTGCCACATCCAGCCGTCGATCTTGTACTCCGACGGGGTACGCTGTACTTTTACGCCGCTTGGCAATGTACGGATCTCCGGCGCATAATCCTCCGCGATCTGCTTCCACTCATTGTTCAGATCCTCCAGATACTGGTTCGCGATTTCCAGCGGATCATCCGACGCAACCGCCGGCTCCGTCTCTGCCGGTTCGCTAGCCGCCGGCTCACTGGCCGCCGCGGTTTCCGCGGCTGTCGTTTCCGCCGGAGCCGCCGTTGTCTCCGGCGCTTCCGTCTGTGCCGCCGTCGTATCTTCCGGAGCCGCCGTGGTCCCTGCCGCAGGCTGTGCGCAGGCGCTGAGACACAGCAGCACGGCCAGAAGCAGCGCTGCCGCCTTGATGCTACTCTTGTGTTTCATCATTCTATACCCCTTTCCTTAGTTTTGCCCGTGTTTCCAGGGCATACCGGGGGCGTAATCTCCCCCTGTTGTTATTATATTGTACAACGTCGCCGTATGGTCAAGGGCTTTTTTTGCCCTGTAAATCACAAGACTTTCCGGATATTTACCCCTAAGATGTCAAAAAAGTCCTCACTTTTTCATTTTTTGTTATCGCAATCACAATTCCCCCTTTACTTTCCCGGCAAAGTGGTGTAACCTTAAGGTTGTAGATAACGGAACATAAACTGCGCAGTATGAGGAAGGAATCAACATGGACTATCTTACGACAGGAGAGATGGCGAAGTTTTGCGGCGTGACAAAGCGCACGCTGTGGCTCTATCATGAAAAGGGGCTGCTCTCTCCGCAAAAAATCGACGCGGCCACCGGTTATTATTACTATGCGCCCACCCAGCGCTGGCAGTTGGACCGCATCCTCCATTTAAAATCCTTGGGGCTTACGCTGGAGGAGATCCGAGAGCTCTCCGCTGCGGACAGTCCCGGGAAGGAAGCCGAGCTTCTGCGCGCCCACATCGGGCAGCTGGAAAAGGAGCGTGAACGCATTCAAACCGCCCTCTTTGGCAGCCGCCTGCTGCTGGCTCCTGTCGCCTTAAAGCAGCACAATGTCCAGGCCAGCCAGGTGAGGCTGGAGCATATGACCCCCTGCAAATATCTGCGTATCAATGCGGCATGCAATACGGATCACGAGTATTTCAAGCCGCATGAGCCCTGGATCGACCAGCTCCATCGGCTCCGGCTTTATCTCGAAAAGGAAAAAATCCCCTTTTCCGCTTACTATATCGGCCATATCTATCGGGAAAAACAGCCGGGCCGCCATGATCTGACTTGTTCGGACATTACCGCCTACATCGATGCTTCCTTCACCCACGGGAACACCGCTTACATACCCGAGGGCCACTATATGACGCTTACTTTTTCCGACCGCTGTGACCGCGCCGACGGCCAGGCTCGGTCTCAGGCCTATGAACGCATCATGGAAGAGGCCCGGCTGCGCGGCTATACCGTCGCCGGCGATGTCTTTGACGAACAGCTTTTAGTCAATGCTGATTTTACCATGTACGTCCGCATGATGGTGCCGGTAGAGGTTCCCAGCGGAACTTATCTTGGATTATAAGAAAAAAGAACCGGATTTTAAAGGGAGACTGCAATGCAAAGGATATTGTTGGCAGACGACGCAGAATTAAACCGCGAGCTGCTGCGCGACATGCTAAAAGAGGACTATCTGATTGAGGAAGCACAAGACGGAGAAGAGGCGATTGCCAAGCTGCAGGCCGCCCCGGAGGAAATTGCCGCCCTGCTGCTCGATCTGCGCATGCCGAAAATGGACGGCTTCGCGGTCATTCATCACATGCAGGAAAACGACTGGATGAAGCGGATCCCCGTACTCATCATCAGCGGCGAGCACGCCGCCGAAATTGAGACCCGCTGCCTGGCGCTGGGCGTCGCCGATTTCATACATAAGCCCTTTGACAGTTCGATTGTACAAAACCGTATCAAAAACGCAATCGAATTCTTTGTCTGCAAAAACGCCCTGGAGCAAACCGTCAAGGATCAGGAAAAAGAGCTGCAGGAGCAGCTGCGGATCATCCAAAAGCAGACGGAAAAGCTGAAGGAAGCCAAATCCTTCAGCCAGCTGATGTTTGAATACCGCGCCGCGATCATGGAGGTCGAGACCAAACTGCAGGTGTTAAATTGCGAATTTTCGGAGGAGTTTAAACGCAATCCGTTTGAATCCATCAAAAGCCGTCTGAAATCACCGGAAAGCATCTATGAGAAGCTGGAGCGCAGAGGCTTTCCGATCTCCGTAGACAGCATTCGCGAAAATCTAACCGATGTGGCAGGCTTACGTGTCATCTGCTCCTTTCCTGACGATATTTATCGTCTGGCCGAGCTTCTTTTAAAGCAGGACGACATCTTCCTGCTGCGCAAAAAAGATTATATCAAGGATCCGAAAGCCAACGGCTACCGAAGTCTCCATCTGATTCTCCATGTGCCGATTTTCTTAGCCAGCGGCAAAAAATACGTAAAGGTGGAAGTACAATTTCGCACCATCGCCATGGATTTCTGGGCCAGCCTGGAGCATAAGCTCCGCTATAAAAAACATGTCAATGAAACGGAAGAAATTATCCGACAGCTAAAGAGCTGCGCGGACTCCATCGAAGAGCTGGACTATCAGATGCAGACGATCCGCGACGAGATAAACCGCTGCAGCGGCCAGACGCAGCCGCTTATCGAGACCCGTCGATCATAATACGGATGATTTCCCGGTCGGTCTCCGCCATACCGTCCCGCGCAATGCGTCCCACATTGCGGATCGTTTTTTCGACGCCCTTGACAACGATGCCGTCTCCGCCGTAAAACTGGGTTCCGTTCCTCTGCATCTGCCAGCCCAGCAGGCCAGCCTCCACCGCGGAAGCGATTTTGGCCGCGCAGCTGGCTTTTGCGCCATCACAGATCATACCGGAATTGATCGCGACCGCATTGACTATCGTGTGCGAAATCTCATGCGCCCTGCCGCCATGCAGATACGCGATGCCGGCCCCGGCCCCACAGCCGGCGCTGGTCGCCCCGCAGTAGGCGGAAAGACAGCCAATATCGGTTTTCAGATGAATGGTTATCAGATTCGATACGACAAGCGCGCGATACAGAAGCTCTGGTTCGCTCTTTAATTCCTCGGCATAGACGATCACCGGCAGGGAGGCCGTCATGCCCTGATTGCCGCTGCCTGAGTTAATGACAACCGGCAATTCGCAGCCGCTCATGCGGGCATCCGAACCGGCGGCGGCCACGGCTTTGGCACGGTTGTGTACGTCGTTTCCATAGGCATTTTGCAGCACCTTGCCGATCTCGGCGCCCCAGCTGCCCCGCAGGCCCTCCTGCGCAATCGCCATGTTCATTTGAATCTGGCGATCCAGCGTTTCTTTTACATCTTCTATGTGAACCGAGTCGGCAAATTCCACAATCCGCTCCACCGTAAGCAGACGACGATCCTCTCTTTCCGCCTGGACGGTTTCCGTATAATCCTGCTTTAAAAGGTCCTCGCCGTTGCGAACAATCCGGATCACATTCGTATGGCTGCCGGAAATCTGCACGAATGCCGTCTGATCCTCTGCCTGTACCCTGACTTGAATGTCAAAAATATATCCGCTCTCCGAGAGCGCCACGGTAATCGGCGTCTGATCCCAATATGCCCGGATCCGCGGCTCGTTCGCCTGCGTAACGCCGGCCAGGACCTCCAGCTGCCGGTCCGCGTCGCCTACCGCGATCCCCGCCGCCACGGCCGCGGCAATCCCGCGCAAGCCGCCGGTATGGGGCACAACGACGCTTTTAACATTTTTAAGAATATTCGCGCTCACGGCAATCTCGACGCGCTGCGGCAGCCGCCCCAGCGTCTGCCTGGCCAGAGCCGCCCCGTAGGCAATGGCAATCGGTTCCGTACACCCCATGGCCGGAACCAGTTCTTCCTTCAGAATATTGACATATGTACTGTACAATTCTTTATCCATATCGGTATCCTCATCTCAAATAGGTTCTGCTGCGTCCAGGCAGGTCTTGAAACAAAAATCACGCCAAACGATCCTCCCGGATCAGAAGCAACATAGGATTTTCTCTCGCCATATCGATCATTCGCTGCGTAAAGCCGCTTTTGCTGAAAACGCCACAAATTTCTCTGTGAAATCTTTACGG
>CANSWW010000144.1 GCA_947650845.1 uncultured Lachnospiraceae bacterium | reverse complement strand
TATTTTGCCTGGTCCTCGTTTGACCTGTATTCCTGGAAAAACGGCTGCGAGAAGCGCTATGGCCTGGTGGCGGTCGATTTTGAAAACGGACTCGTCCGGAAGCCGAAGAAATCGTACTTCTGGTTTAAAGAGATCATAGAAAGCAATGGAGAAAGGGTGGAAAGAAAGAGCTATGAAGAAAATCATTCTGGTATGTAACGGCGGTATGTCGACGGCTATGCTGGCCAAGAGGATGAAGGACGCTTCGGCGGAGGAGATTGATGTCCACGCCTACGGCGAGGCTGAGTTTATGCAGCATGTGGAGGGGGCCAGCGTGATTCTGGTCGGCCCGCAGATCCGCTACCGCATCGCGGATTTCCAGGCGGAAACCGACATCCCGGTCGTGGGAATCAGCCCCCAGCGCTACGGCATCATGGACGGCAAAGGGGTTCTGGAGGATATCAAAAAATATCTGTAAATACATAGGAGGGGAATTGCTATGAAGTTTAATCAGTTAAGCGACTGGATGGAAGCCAAGGTCATGCCCATCGCCAACAAGCTAAGCCGGCAGCGACATCTGCGCGCCATCCGCGACACGTTTATCTCGCTGATATCCGTCACTTTGGTAGGCGGCCTGGCGGCCGTACTGAGCGCCGCCCCGGTCACCGAAAACACTACCAACGGCTTTTTGCTGGCCTGGGCCGGCTTTGCCGAAGCCAACAGCCTGCTTTTAACCTGGGTCAACACGGTCACGCTGGGCGCGATGTCCCTTTACGCCTGCATCGGCATCACCCACTTTTTATCCAAGCACTACAAGCTCGACACGCTGATGCCCGTGCTTCTCTCGGTCGCCGGCTTCGTGATGCTCGTGCTTGACCCGATCGAGCTGGGCTGGGCAGGCAAGTCGGTCGAAATCAGCTACTTTGACGGCAAGGGACTGTTAGCCGCCATCGCCGTCAGTATTTTCACGACCGAAGCCTACGCCTATATGCGGCGTCACAACTGGGGCCGCATCAAGCTGCCGGACAGCGTGCCGGCCGCGCTCAACGAGACGTTCGCCTCGCTTGTGCCCAGTACCATCATCATCCTGGTATTTTCGGCTGTGTTTGCCGCCTGCAAGGCGGCCGGCACGACCCTGCCCGGCCTGATCTATCAGGTTGTCTCCCCGACCTTTAAGGCCGCCGATTCCCTGGGCTTTACGATCGTCATCACCCTGCTGCTGCACGTATTCTGGTTCTTCGGCATCCACGACGCCGCTTTTGCCGGCATCCTGGGCCCGATCCGCGACGGCAACCTCTCGGTCAACGCGGCCGCCCAGCTGGCCGGCGAAGCCCTGCCCTTTACCTTTACGACCTCCTTCTGGGTCTACTTTGTCATCATCGGCGGCTGCGGTTCCGTGCTGGCGCTGGCTATCCTTCTGTGCCTGTCCAAGTCCAAGCAGCTCAAAACCGTTGGACGCATCGGCATCCTGCCGGCCTTTTTCGGGATTTCCGAGCCGATCATCTTCGGCGTACCGTTAATGCTAAACCCGGTGTTTTTGATCCCGTTTTTGCTGGCCTCGACCTTAAACGGCGCGATTTCCTTTGTGCTAATCAGCAGCGGCCTCATCGGCAAGACCTTCGCCATGCTCTCCTGGAACATGCCCTCCGTATTCGGCGCGTTCCTCTCGACTATGGATATAAAGGCCGCGGTTCTGATCGTCGCCCTGATCGCCCTCGACCTCGTAGTCTACCTTCCGTTCTTTAAGATGTACGAGAAGTCCTTAGTAAAGATGGAGACCGAAAGTGAAAGCGAAAACAACGGCTGAAAACCGGCCGGCTGCAAGGATGGCGCTTCTGATGGGGGGCGCCTTCCTCATGGGCGCGGGCATCGGCCTGTGCAACGTCGCCGGCTGGGGCATGGATCCGCTGGCCGTGCTCGTCTCCGGCGTCTCCCGCTCCCTGGCCGTCTCCTTTAGCCTCTGCAACTATATCCTCTACCTGCTGATGGCGGCCGCGGCCTGGCGGCTGGACGCCCGTCAGGTGACTGTCTGGAGCTTTATGACGCCGTTTGCCTGTTCTCTGGGCATCGAGGCCGTCATGCGGGCGCTGCCGCCCCTGCCGCACTCCGTCCTGTCCTTTGCCTGCTACCTGGCCGGGATCACCGTCATGTCGCTTGGCATCGCTCTCTCGGTCAAAGCACAGATGGGAAAATCCCCCTACGACGCCCTGATCTACGCTGCAATGACCCGCACGGGGAAAAACTACGCGCCGATCCGCTGGGGGATGGACGCCGCCTGGCTGATCGTGGGCATCGCGCTCGGCGGCGCCTGCGGGGTCGGCACGGTGGCGGCGCTGCTGATTACCGGCAAGCTGGTGGAGACGTTTAATAAACTCTTAACCCCCCGGACGGCCGGGCCGGCGCCGGGCTGAGGCTTGGATCGAATGGCGCGGGCCCGCCCTGGATCGGACTCTGAGCCAGTCCTGCTCCATGCGGTTGTCCGACAGCGAAGAAAGTTTGTTTGCAATCTATCAAAAAGGGGACAAAGTTGTCAAAGATCCATGGTTGATTTTTTTGCAACTCTGTCCCCTTTTTATATAGAACAAACCGCGCCGCAGCCCCTATGCGCCCCTTCTTTCCAAAGCCCGCCTCTTAAACGCGCGAATCCCGGCCGCATACCGGCTCGTCATGACCGCGCCGGCCAGAAGTACCGCAAACGGGATTCCCAACGACATCCCTTCCGCAAATCCATGCCAGAACCTCGGCTCCTCCGGCCGCGCAAACAGCAGCGCAAAAAAGACCGCAAACGACAAAAGCCCGGTAATACACAGTCTGCACATGATCCGCGTGATCTTCTGTTTTTCTTCATTGCTGTAATCCGCCACCCTCAATACCGTTTCTTTTAATTCTTCATTCATCGTTTCTTCCTTCCTCTCCCCTTTCAGCAGTTCCCGCAAATCCACTTCGTAATAATCCGCCAGTTCCATGAGAATATCCAAATCCGGCATATTGTTGCCCGTCTCCCAGCGCGAGACGCTTCTGCGCGAAACGCCCAGCCTTTCCGCCAGCTTTTCTTGTGTGAGTTTCTTTTCCGTCCTCAGCCCCTTTAAAAACAAGCCGATTTTTTTCTGATCCATTGCGCCAATACCTCCCTCCATTTTTTTCGTGTTCGCAGGATATGATAGCCCGCGCCGTTTTACTTCTTCTCATATCTTACAATAACGATTCGTAAAAAAACAGGACGCAAAGCGGGCAACGTCCTGTTTTCGCTTAAATCGGAGCTTTCCTTTGGCAAAAAACGGTATCCTCAAACAAAAACAAGGCGGCAGGAACAGATATCCGCTTTCCCGCCGCCCCTTACTCAAAGCTCATCCCAAATCCCCGGACGCATCCCCCTCCAGCATCTGCCGCACAATCCGGTTCACCGCGCCAGGGTCGGCCCGGCCGCCCATCGCACGCATCGCCTGGCCCACCAAAAACCCCATCGCCTTCTTCTTACCGCCATGATAGTCGGCAACCGACTGCGGATTCGCCCCCATAACCGCTTCCACCGCCCGGCGGATCGCCCCCTCGTCGCCGACCGTTTCCAGCCCATGCTCTCTTACGTATGCTTCCGGATCGATATCTTCGGTAAAAATAATCTCAAAAATCCGCTTCGCCACCGTCCCGTTCACTACGCCCCTCTCCTGCAGCCCAATCAGCTTCGCCAGGTTTTCCGGCGAAAAATCCAGCTGATCCGCCCCCCGCTCATGCTCCCTTAAAAGACGCATCGTCTCCACCATCAGCCAGTTAGACACCCTCTTCGGCCGGCCGCAGAGCGCCGTCGTCGCTTCAAATAAATCCGCCAGCCTCTTATCGGAAGTCAAAATCCCCGCGTCATACGCCGGCAGCCCAAACTCAGCCTGATAACGAGCCAGCTTTGCCTCATGCAGTTCCGGCTGCCGCGCGCGGATCGCCTCAATCCAGGCATCGTCAATCACGACCGGCGGCAAGTCAGGGTCCGGAAAGTACCGATAATCCCTGGCATCCTCTTTAGAACGCATCGCATAAGAATACTCCTTGTTGTCATCCCAGCGCCGCGTCTCCTGGATCACCGGCCGCCCCTCCTCCAAAAGCTCAATCTGCCGCCTCCTCTCCCCTTCAATCGCCCGGGTAACAGCCTTAAACGAATTCAGATTCTTCATCTCCGTCCTCGTCCCAAATGTCCCGCTGCCCATTTCCCGCACAGACAAGTTCACATCCGCCCGCATAGAGCCCTCCTGCAGCTTGCAGTCCGACGCCCCCAGATACTGCACGATCAGCCGCAGCTTCTCCAGAAAAGCGATCACCTCCTCCGCCGAACGCATATCCGGCTCAGAAACCACCTCAATTAATGGCACCCCGCTGCGGTTAAAATCCACCAACGTACAATCCTCCCACTCGTCATGGATCAGCTTGCCCGCGTCCTCCTCCATATGGATTTCATGAATGCCAACCACCCTCCGCCCGGCCGCCGTCCCAATCTCAATCCAGCCGTCCCGGCAAATCGGCAGATACAGCTGCGAAATCTGATAATTCTGCGGGTTGTCCGGATAAAAATAATTTTTTCGGTCAAATTTACAATACTGCGTAATCCGACAGTTTGTAGCCAGCCCCACCGCCACCGCATGCTCCACCACCCGCCGGTTCAATACCGGCAGCGAACCCGGCATCCCCGTGCATACCGGACAAGTATGACTGTTCGGCGCGCCGCCAAAAGCCGTACTGCAGCCGCAAAAGATTTTAGTTCTCGTCGCCAGCTCGATATGCACCTCCAGGCCGATCACCGTCTCGTATTGCCTGCTCATCCTCCTATCCCTCCCTCCTCATTTGTTCCGGACATATATATTTCCTCTCGCAGGCTGTCCCCTGGCCGCGCGTTTCGGCGTCCGCTGCTTCCCCGCCCGCCCCAGCCTCCGCCGTCAGCATCGGGCACAGAGGAAACGGCCGGCTTTGCTCATACGCATACGCCGCCGCCAACAGCTTCTTCTCCTGAAAACAATCCGCCGTCAGCTGCAAACCAATCGGCAGCCCCCCGCTGTCCAGGCCGCAAGGCACGCTGATAGCCGGCAGCCCCGCCAAATTCGCCCCAATCGTATAAATATCCCCCAGATACATCCTCAGCGGATCGCCCAACGACTCCCCCAGCGCAGGCGCCGTCGTCGGCGCCGTAGGGCCAAGCAGCAAGTCATAACGGACAAACGCCGCGTCAAAAGCCTGCTTGATCCGCGCTTTCGTTCGCAAAGCCTTCAAATAATACGCATCATAATAACCAGAGCTTAACACAAACGAACCCAGCATAATCCGCCGCTTCACCTCCGGGCCAAAGCCCTGCGAACGAGTACGCTTGTACATGTCATGCAGCCCCTCGCCCGACGCACGATACCCATACTTTACACCGTCAAAACGCGCCAGGTTAGAACTCGCCTCCGCCGAAGCAATCGTATAATACGTCGGAACCGCATAAGCCGTCAAGCCCAATTCAAACTCCTCCACGACCGCCCCGCACGCCGCCAGCCCCTGCGCCGCCGCCCTTACGGCCGCCCCCACCTCCGCATCCAGCCCCTCGCCAAAATAACCACGGGGAATCCCGATACGCATCCCCTTGATATCCCTCCCAAGCACAGCCGTAAAATCCGTATCGCCCCGCGCAAGCGACGTACTGTCCCGCGGATCATGCCCCGCAATTACCTCCAGCACAGCCGCACAATCCGCAACGCTGCGCGCAATCGGCCCCACCTGATCCATCGAAGAAGCATACGCCACCAACCCATAACGCGAAACCCTTCCATACGTCGGCTTGAGCCCCACAAGCCCGCAAAAAGAAGCCGGCTGGCGGATCGATCCCCCCGTATCCGAACCCAGCGCATAAAACGCCTCGCCCCCAGCCACCGCACTGCAAGAACCGCCCGAAGACCCCCCCGGCACACGCCCAAGACTCCACGGATTTCTCGTCGCCCCAAAAGCCGACGTCTCCGTCGTACTGCCCATCGCAAACTCATCCATGTTCGTCTTTCCCAAAATCACCGCGCCGGCCCGCCGCAGCCGCGCCACAGCCTCTGCCTCATAAGCCGGCGTAAAATCTCCCAAAATCCGCGACGCACAAGTCGTCCGCTGCCCCCTCGTACACAGATTATCCTTTATAGCAACCGGCGCCCCGCTCAAAGCCCCGCCAAACCGCCCCTCCTCTATCCCCCGCTGCACAGCCCGCGCCTGCTCCAGCACCCGCTCCGGGTCAATAGTAATAAAACTGTTCAGCACCGGTTCGCAAACATCGATCTGCCGCAGCGCCGCCTGCGCCGCCTCCACCGCAGTCAACTCGCCAGCCCGAATCCGCCGCCCCAGCTCCAGGGCCGTCCACCTCAAACATTCCATATCCCTACCTCTTTCCCGCCCCCGCTCCCAGGGCGCAATAAGATACCATCCAAAGCCTCCCCACCCTCCTGCTACTCCAACGTTCTCGGCGCCTTCAGGCCCCCCTCCTTGACTCCCCCCGGCGCGCCGGCCCAGACCGCCTCAGAGCCGTCGCCATTTGTCACCACATCCTCCCGAAAAACATTTGCAACCGAAAACAGATGCGTCATCGGATCAACCCCCTCCGTATCCACCTCGTTTAACAAGTCGATATAGCCAAGCATCCGCTCCATGTCCCGCCCCGCCTGCGCCTTCTCCTCCTCCGACAACGCAAGCTTTGCCAAAATCCCCACATACTCAATCATCTCCCCCGTTATCCGCTCTGCCATTGTACCGCTCCCTCCTACGGCTCCAGCCGCTTCACATCCCTCGGAAACAAAGTCGTTTCCCTCACATTATCCCTTCCCAAAAGCCGCATAGTCAGCCGCTCCAATCCGATCCGCTGCTCCTCCTCCGGTTCCAAATCGTTCGGGTTACGCATAGCGCAGCCATATTTCTCCGCCGCCTGCCGTTTCGCCTCGTCAAAACGAACCTGAGGAATCTCACCCACCTTAGGAAGCTCTACCTAAAGAAGCTCGCGTTCTTCCTGATACTCATCCTCAAGGAGCTGCATCACATACTGCAGCATAGCCGTCTCCGTCAGCTCTTCAAAAATGAAGGGCTTTCCATTCTGCTCGGACGCACTGCTCATTTGGATTTCCGCATGGCTCGCAGTGCGCGTTCGATTCCGCTTCGCTTTGCTGGTCTTCTTTTCCCATGCCAGAATTTCGCTTGCGCTAAGAT
>CANSWW010000143.1 GCA_947650845.1 uncultured Lachnospiraceae bacterium | reverse complement strand
GGAGAGAATCTGAAAGAAGAAAATCCGGAAGAAGAAAATCCGGAATCAGAACAAAAAGGAGAACCCCTATAAGGATACCACAGGGGTGTGCCACCATGTCCTGAGAACACGGACAGGAGAGAGGAAAGGAGAACTGCAATGAGAAAGGGAACAAGGAGACTGGCGGCGCTGGCGCTGTCCTTGGCGATGCTTTTGAGTCTGGCCGGCTGCAGCGCGGCGCCGGCGGCGACGACAGCGGCTGTGGATACCACGGCGGCTGAGACACAGACACAAGCACCGACGGAGACGAAGGCGGAGACCACCGAAGCGGCGGCAGCTACGGAGGCGGAAACGCAGGCGGAGGAAACGACAGCCCCGGCGGCGGAGGCCGAGGAGGTAACGGTGGATATCGCGATTGTAGGCGCTGGCGCCTCCGGTACGACAGCGGCTTGTGCGGCGATTGACGGCGGCGCGCAGGTATTGATGGTAGAAGCGACCGGAGACGTAGGCGGAATCAGCAAGATGTTTGCCGGCGGCCCTTTTGCCGTGGAATCGGAATTGATGAAAGAAGCCGGCGGTGAGTACGCGGCGATTAGCCATGAGGAAGTTATCCAGACTTTGATTGATTATGCGCATTTTATCAACTATGGTCCGCTGGTAAAGGCGATTGTCGAGAAATCGGGCGATACCATTACCTGGCTGGAAAAGTGGGGACTGAGCTTCCATGTGAATCCGGACACGCCGCAGGTGGCGCATCGGGATGACAACCTGAAATGGATGATGTATCATTGGTATGACACCTTTACGTACGACCATTCCGACCCGACCAAGCTGGAGGCAATGGATCTGCTGCATGCCAGCCTGAAGGAGGCGGGACTTGATCTGCGCTTTAAGACTGTGTGCACAGGGCTTTTGCAGGATGCGGACGGCGTGGTGAACGGAATCGTGGCGACCAAGGAGGATGGCAGTCAGCTGATCGTCCATGCTAAGGCGGTAATCCTGGCGACGGGCGGCTACGGCGGAAATGCGGAGCTGATGCAGGAATTTTATAATACGCCCAATATCAGCATGTGGGGCGTGGACGGTAGCGGTGTGCAGATGGCCTGGGAGGCCGGCGCGGCTAAGTGGGACGTGGCATCCAGCCTGTTCCATGGCAATGGCATGGCGGTTCCCAGCAGTGTTTCGAATACCGGTTTTGGCCGGATCACGGCTTCCCCGCTGTTCTGGGTGGATCAGTCCGGCAACCGTTTCTGCAACGAGGAGGCCGTTTGGGATACGGCGTATGCGACGAACGTAGCCTATGGCGTGGGCGGCAAGTTCTATATTATCGTAGACACGGCGACCCTCAATACATACAGCGAGGATGTCAATCCGCCGATCCAGATGGATACTGCGGTGGGCGGCCCGAATATGGACCCGGCTGATTTTGTCGAGCAGGCCGAGATTGGCGTGAGCGAGGGCGCGATCTTCAAGGGCGAGACGATCGAGGAGCTGGCACAGGTACTGGGCATGGAGCCGGAGCGCCTGGCAAAGAACGTGGCGGAATATAATGAAGCCGTGGCAACCGGCGAGGATGTCTACGGCAAGAGCAAAGAGAGCCTGGTATTCTCCGTGGAGGAAGGCCCGTTCTACGCGATTCCGATGCAGATGGGTAATCTGGGCACGCTGGGCGGCGTACGTGTCAACGAGCGCCTGCAGGCCTGCGACGTAAACTTAAAGCCGGTGCCCGGCCTGTATGTGGTGGGCAACTGCGCGGCCGGATTCTACGGCAACACGACCTGCTATCCGCCTTATGAAGGGCTGGCGACCGGTTTTGCCCTGAATTCGGGCCGGATCGGCGGCGAGAGCGCGGCGGAAGATATTAAGAAATAAAAAAACTCTTTTCATTTGAAAAAAACTGTGCTATAGTATTATCCGTAATTCAAAGCAGAGTAGGAATGTATGCGCTTAGTGCCTGGGAGACGGGGAGTTGCTTCCAGGACGAAAGAGAAGGCCGGCCGGCTTTCCTGCGGTATATGTTCCGCATCCCGCTGCTTGCCTGTTTGCAATGGATAATAGGATGCCCGGGATCACTGTTTTATACAGTATTCCGGGCGTCTTTGTGTGTTAGCGACGAATAGGCACGCAGACATCCTAAGGAGGACAGAAAATGAAGAAATGGAACACAAAGACGATTGCTATGTTGGGCGTATTGATCGCGTTGCAGATTACAGCCAGCCGGCTTTTGGGGATCAATCTATCCCCGTCGCTGCGCTTAAGCATCAGCGACTCTTTTATCTTGTTGGCCGGGATCTGGTTCGGCCCGGTGGGCGGGGCACTGACCGGCGGACTGGCGGATTTGACCGGGTGTCTGCTAAAGGGAGACGCGTATCTGCCGATTTTGGGCGTATCGCCGATCCTGGTCGGCTTTCTGGCCGGCCTGGCCGCGCCGGTGCTGCGCAAAAGTAAGAACATCCTCGTCTATGGCGGCGTGATCGCAGCCATCAGCTGTCTAACTTCAGTCCTGTACCGTTCCTGGGCCTTTTCACAGGCCTTCGGCATGTCGTTTATCGGACTTTTGGGGCCGCGGGCCTTACAGGCGGTATTTATGGTGATTGCCAATACGATGGTTGTCTATGCATTATACCGCAGCCCGGTCACCGCTATTGTGTACGAAGAGCAGAGGACAGAAAAGCTGGCTGACCGGCGGCTGCCGTAGAGAAAAACAGGAGAGCAAAACCATGACCTACGAAGAAGCGCTCACCTATATTCACAGCGTAATCTGGCGGGGCAAGCGCCTGGGGCTGGCGCGGATCCGCGCGCTGCTGTCGCGGATGGGCAACCCCGAAAAAGAACTGAAATTCGTCCACATCGCCGGGACCAACGGCAAGGGCTCCACCGCCGCGATGACCGCCTCCGTTTTACGGGAGGCGGGCTATCGCACCGGGCTTTTTATTTCCCCCTTTATTCAGTGTTTTAACGAGCGGATGCAGATCAACGGCCAGCCGGTCGGCGATCAGGAGCTCATTGCCCTGGTGGAGGAAATTCGGCCGTTAGCGGAAGCGATGGACGACAAGCCGACCGAGTTTGAGCTGATTACGGCGCTGGCTTTTTCTTATTTTCAGAAAAAC
The DNA here is from genome assembly GCA_947650845.1 of uncultured Lachnospiraceae bacterium. Lineage (GTDB taxonomy): Bacteria > Bacillota > Clostridia > Lachnospirales > Lachnospiraceae > RGIG7193. Next base: position 4,201 of record CANSWW010000143.1, on the reverse strand, counting down.
CACTGCGAGATGGTAGTGCTGGAGGTCGGCCTGGGCGGCGAGATGGATTCGACCAACGTAATTGATACGCCGGAGGCGGCCGTAATTACCGCGTTGGGCTTTGACCACACGAAGGAGCTCGGAAATACGATCGAAAAGATCGCGGCGGCGAAGGCCGGGATCATCAAGGAGAACGGAACCGTCGTATTCTACGGGCAAAACGAGGCGGCGCTTTCGGTGATCGAGGAAAAGGCGAAGCGGATGCACTGCAGGCTGCGCATGCCGAAGTATGACAGCCTGCGCCTGGAAGCCCGGGACGAGGACGGCCAGCGCTTTTCCTACGGCGGCTATGAGGGGCTGCGGATCGGTTTGCTGGGAACCTACCAGCTCTGCAATGCCGCCGTGGTAATCGAGACGATAGAGGTGCTGCGGGAGAGGGGCTTTTTCATCTCCGAGGGCGCCCTGCGCGGGGGGCTGGCCGCGGCGGGCTGGCCGGGCCGTTTTGAAAGGATCGGCAGTTGTCCGCGGATTTTTGTGGACGGCTCCCACAATCCGCAGGGGATGCGGGCTACGGCCGCGAGCCTGCGGGCTTATGTGCCGCAGGGCGAAATTACCTTTCTGGTCGGCGTGCTGGCGGATAAGGACGCGGCCGGGATGGCGCGGGAGCTTACGGGGGCGGGGCTGGCTTCGTCGTTTATTACCGTGACGCCGCCCAGCATGCGGGCGATGGAGGCGACGGAGCTGGCCGCGCTTTTGCGGACGATGACGGACCGGCCGGTGCGGGCGGCGGGCAGTCTGGAGGAGGGCTGTGCGCTGGCGCTTCGGGCGGCGGGGGAGACGGGCGTGGTCTGCGCGCTGGGATCGCTGTATATGGTGGGGGATTTGAAGAGAATTTTTCGGGAAATGACTGATTAGCAAGCGCGTAATGGCTCGGCTCGGCGTTATTGTTTGACACGAGAGGAATTGGTATTGTTGCTTATGGTTCGGTTGGCGAATAGTCGTTCGATTTACAAATTGTGGTTTTGTTGACAGGGGAAGGGGCTGGTGCTATAATGCGGTTGCAAAGTGCAAAACGAACCGGAGGCGGCGGCCTTTTCTTTTTGCGCGAGGGCTGTTTTCGGTGGATTTTTGTGAGAATGCAAAAAGAAGCGAAAGGGGTATCGTTATGAAAGACATTTCCAGAAGAGATTTCCTGCGGGGGACGGCGGCTGGAGCCTTGAGCATCGCGGCGGCGGGCGTGCTGGGCGCCTGCCAGAGCGAAGCGCCCGAAACGACGGCAGCGGCGACAGAGGCGGCGACACAGGCCGCGACGACGGCGGCGGCGACGGAAGCGCCTACGGAGGCGCCTTCCCAGGCGGCGGAGCCGGCTGCGTCCTCGTGGGATATGGAGTATGACGTGGTGGTCATCGGCTTGGGCGGCGCGGGCGCGAGCGCGGCGATCGAGGCGCACGACGCGGGTGCGCGCGTACTGATTTTGGAGAAGCAGCCGGAGGCGACGCATTATTCGAACACGCGTCTGAGCGGCGGTTATTTCCATGCGCCGGACCCGGCGGGCGACCATGCGGCCCTGATTGAATATTGCAAGGCGATGATGAGCGGCGAGAACTGCCCTTGGAAGCTGGAGGGCGAGCAGCCTCATGTATCGCAGGAGATTGCCGAGATGTATGCGGACGGCGTGCTGGAGATTCGGGATTTCCTGATGGCGCAGGGGCCGGACCTGGACGAGACGGTTATGGAGCCGGGCGGGAGTTCTTCCTTCCCGATGTTCCCGGGCTTTGAGGAGGCGCTTTACGGCAGCTCGAAGGTGGCCCGCTATGTGGATTACGCCGAGGCGGACGGCAGCTTGATGCCGCAGGATCGTCCCCGGTTGACCAAGAGCGCGGGCGAGGCGTTCCACTGGGCGTTGGTCGAGGACGGCATCAAGACGCAGCGTCCGGGCATTGATATTTTGTATGAGTCGCCGGCCAGCGAGCTGCTAATGGAGGACGGGCAGGTCGTGGGCGTGCTGGCGTCGGTCGGCGGGCAGGAGACGCGGATCTGCGCGAACCGCGGCGTCGTGCTGGCTTCGGGCGGCTATGAGTACAATCTGCCGATGCGCCGTGCGTTCCTGGAGGGGCCGGGCGTAAAGGGCTGGGTGTTCTACGGGACGCCTGAGAATACGGGCGACGGCATTGCGATGGCGATGAAGGTCGGCGCGGGGCTTGCTAAGGTCGGCAAGGCGGCTTCCCGTATTGAGATCGGCGTGCCTTACGGCGAGCACTGGGAGAAGGAGGGCCTGAAGATGGGCATCGCTTCTTCGATTACCTCGGCGAAAAACAGCATGATCGTGGACAATTACGGCAAGCGGTATGCCGACGAGTTTATTATTACCGATTCGGGGCGTCCGTACCGGTATCAGTTTTATAAGGAAGCGTTGCAGTATGAGCTGCTGTCGATGAGCTATCCGCGCGTTCCCAGCTGGCTGATTTTCGACGAGACGAGGCGCACGGAGAGCTGCGCCGTGGCTACGAGCTATTCGGTGGCGGCTTTTGGCCTGGTGCCGTGGGCAAAGGATAATTCGGACGCGATCGAGCGCGGCTGGATTTTGAAGGCGGATACGATCGAGGAGCTGGCGGAGTTAATCCAGGCCGACGAGGAGAACCGCGATTTGATTACGCCGGAGCAGCTGAAGGAGAGCATCGAGACGTTTAACCGTTATTGCGACAAGGGCGAGGACGCGGAGTTTGGTCGTTCTCCGGATACGATGGCGCCGGTGGTTACGCCGCCGTTCTATGCGATGAAGCTGTATCCGGGCGGGCCGAATACCAAGGGCGGGATCGACGCCAATGCCAAGCGCCAGGTGCTGGATTGGGAAGGGAACCCTGTTCCGAGGCTGTATACGGCGGGCGAGATTTCTTCGATCTTTAAGTTTACTTACCAGGCGGGCGGCAATTTGACCGAGTGCATCGTGTGCGGGCGGCAGGCCGGCAAGCAGGTGGCTACGGAAACCAGCTGGACGGGGCATGACGCGCCTAAGAGCGACAAGGCGGACGTGAAGCTGGAAAAGACGAAGGGCGAGGAGGATGAGGATATCCCCGAGGTGGCCCTGTCGGATTGCAAGGACGGCACCTACACCGAGACGACCACGGGCATGAACGGCAGCTTTGATGTGACGGTGACGATCGCGGACCATAAGATTACCGATATCCAGATCGGCGAGAATTCGGAGACGGTCGGCTATGGCGCGAAGGCGATCGAGGAGCTGCCGGGCCGTTTGATTGAGACGCAGGATGTGAACATAGACGGGACCAGCGGCGCGACGGTGACGAGCAACGCGATTTTGCGGGCCGTGAAGAAGTGCCTGGTGCAGGCGGCGAAATAAGGCCGGAAGCGTGTATGCTTTTTGAATAGGATGTTTTTTGGGGCTGTTGCGGGACGGAGATTTGACGCGGGATATGGCGGCGGTTGTGCTATGCATGCGGTTATGTCTGGCGGGAGGTCGAGGTTTTGCAACGGCCCCAGTCTGCGTTTTTGGGAGGCGGGCGGTCTGTCGGCGAATGGGCGGGCCGTCTTGTAAAATGGAAACGGGATGGGATTTTTGCCTGGGAAACACGGGCGGAAAGGGGATGCGGCGATGCGCGAGGAGGAGAAGATCCGGGCGGGCATTTTGTTTTGTCCGGCGGATCCTGAGTTGGTGGCAATGAAGCTGAGAACGCATAATTTGAATGTGGATTATAATAATACGTATGAGGATGAGACGCAAAAGCGGGCGGAAATCCTCGCGGAAATGATTGGCGAGTTTGGGGAGGGCGGCTTTATACAGGGGCCGGTCGCGTTCCATTACGGCAGGCATACGAAAATCGGAAAGAATTTTTTTGGCAATTTTTATTTGACCGTTCAGGACGATGCGGAGGTTACGATCGGGGATGATTGTAATTTTGGCCCGAATGTAACGATTGTTACGCCGCTGCATCCGCTGCTTGCGAATGAGCGCCGCCGGATGATGACGGCCGAGGGCGAGAAGAGGCATCTTTGTTACGCGAAGCCGGTGCGGATTGGCAATGATTGCTGGTTGGGCGCGTCGGTGACGGTCTGCCCCGGCGTCACGATCGGGGATAATTGTGTGATCGGCGCGGGAAGCGTGGTGACGAGGGATATTCCGCCAAATAGTTTTGCCGCGGGCGTTCCGTGCCAGATTGTTTCGGGAAAAATACGGTCGTTCCTGTAAAGAATACATTACATA
>CANSWW010000142.1 GCA_947650845.1 uncultured Lachnospiraceae bacterium | reverse complement strand
ATGAAGCCAGTATAGCAGAAAGCGCAGGAAGGCTTCAACCAAACCGCCTTCACACGAAGGTGAAGTATGTTTGGCTATTTTTGGGGGCAAATACGATTTGCGCCAGGCGTCGCCGATTTTATACGATATCGCGCTGGCGATTCTGGAAGAGATGCGTGGCCAGGGGCTGTTGCCGTATCCGGTAAGCGAGGATGAGGTTTCCTTCATCGTGCTGCACCTTTATGGCGAGCTGCAACGTCAATACAGGACGGAAGAATCCGTAAACGGTTTGCTGATCCTGCCGAATTATCTTCAGCTGGCCGAGCAGGCCGCGCAGAAGATCGCGTCCCGTTTTGGGGAGGAGCTGGTTTTGACGACGGTCTCGGCATGGGAGAACGCGCCGAAGGGCCAGGAATACGACGTGGTGATTACGACGCGGCGGCCTGTCTGCGCACAGGGCGGGGAGCCGGTCTTAATTTCCTCTTTTGTATTGCGCCAGGATTTACAGCAGATCGCGAACGCCCTGGAGCGGGTCTGGCAAAGACGCCGGCTGAACTATCTGACCGAAAATTTTCCGTACTATTTTGAAGAACAAAATTTTGTTACGGCGCTGCGGGAGCGGGAGACAAAGGAAGCGGTGATACGGGAGCTGAGCGGGCGGCTGGAAACAAACGGCTGTGTGGATTCCGCTTTCCTGGAGAGCGTTCTGGCGCGGGAAACGGCCATATCGACCGGATACCCCGGGTTTGCGATTCCGCACGCAGTGGATTTCAGGGCAAAACAGAATACGATTGCGGTGTATTTGTCTCAGGAAGGCATTTTGTGGGGGAAGTATACGGTTCACGCCGTATTTTTGATGGCGATTTCCCCGGATACCCTGATCGATTTCCAGACGCTGTACCAAACGCTGTCCGCCCTGCTTTTAGAAACAGATGTCCTTCAGGCGCTGCAGAGCTGCCGGACGTTTGCGCAGTTTCGCAGTGTTATGTTAGACCCAAGGTTCTTTTTATCCATTCATTCATGAAAGGAGATTTTTTAAAATGACAGTTTATTATCCAAGCTGCAAGTACACAGCCTTCTCGCCGGCCGGCAGCGCCCGCATTTCGGAAATTGTACAAAAGCGATACGGCTTTACGGTGGCGGGCTGCTGCCGGGAGGGGCATCTTACGCTGACAGCCGAGGATACGGCCGTCACGGTGTGCAACACATGCGCCGCTATCTGCGCGGAGGATTCCCCGGCAAAAGGGCGCTCGATCTGGGAGGTGCTGGACGAGGACGACACGTTTCCGCTGCCGGATTTGCGGGGGGCCGGAATGGCGCTGCAGGACTGCTGGCGGGCTTATGACAGGCCGGAGGTACAACGGGCGGTGCGCAGCCTGCTGCAAAAGATGCGGGTATCGGTTGTAGAGCTGCCCGAAAACCGAAGCCGTACACGCTTCTGCGGAACGACGCTGTACGCCCCCCTTCCCAAGGCCAATGGAGCATTCGCGCCGAACCGTTTTATCAAAAAAGCGCCGGGGATGTTTGTACCGCACAGCGAAGAACAGAAAGACGCTCTGATGCGCGAGCATTGCCGTCTTATTCCGGCTGACCGGGTGGTATGCTACTGCGTTCCCTGCACGCAAGGGATCCGGCGGGGAGGAAAACAGGGGATTCATCTCATGGATCTGATCCTGGGACTGGAAGAACCACAGGAATAATAGAAAAAAGAGGAGACGAGAACATGAAAAAAGTATTTTTTAAAAGCACAACCTCCAAAAATCCCTTAAGCGGAGCCGTATTGGCAGGAGATACCCTGTATGTATCCGGCCAGCTGGGAATCGATCCGGCCACCGAAAGCATGGCGGTCGGAGACAGAGCGCAAACCGAGCAGGCAATGAAAAATCTCAAGGCACAGGTAGAAGCAGCGGGCCTAACGCTGGCCGACATTGTAAAAACGACGATCTACGCGGCGGCAGAAACCGATACCAAAATCGTAAACCAGGTATACGCCTCATTTTTTAACGAACCCTATCCAGCCCGCCTTTTAATCCGGGCATCCTTCCCAAATCCGGCGGTAAGGGTAGAAATAGAGGCGATCGCCGTGCATGAAAAATAAAAATTGGAAAAAGTTGACAAATCCATTTCTTTGTGCTATCTTCTTGTGAGAAAGCGTTCCCCCCTACACCCGATAAAAAAGTCGGGTGTATTTTTCGTGTTGGCGACGAGCCGTGCGCCAGTGACGCCCGTTTGGCGCCGACCGAAGCGGAGCGTAGACGCCCGCGACTGAGATGGAGCGAAGCGGAATCGAAGTCGAGCACGGCGACCCTTGCCGCACCCTTCCCAAAACCAAGCAGCAACCAAAAACAAAAGCCAAAAGCCCTTCAACACACCCCGCCACAAATCAAATGAATAAGGCCCAAAAACCCTGTCAATAATGAGAACATAACAAATTTTTCCGTCTCCGGAAACACAGACAACAACGAAAGGACCGTACGAATATGAAAACCACAACCCCCAATCACACCAACCAAGCAACCACCCCGCCCCCATTTTGCCACCGCCTAACCGCCGCGCTGCTCATCCTGGTACTTAGCGTAGCAATATGGCCGGCCACCGCCCAAGCCGACTACGAAGAAGAACTGGAGTGGAGCCAAATGGAAGCCGACCTTTTAGAAGGGAACAGCGTCGAGTGGCACATGTACGAAGCCGCAAAAGCCGGCGAAGCCGCCCCCGCGTGGCGGATTGCGATCGACACAGAGCAGCTGGATTTGCTGGAACGCTGCGTCATGGCCGAAGGCGGCGGCGAGAGCTACGAATGCCAGCGAGCAATCGCCTGCGTAATCGTAAACCGCGTTCTAAGCGAAAACTACCCCAACACGGTAGAAGCCGTCATAAAACAAGACGGCCAGTTTTCCACCTGGCCGTCGCAGATCCGCCGGGCCGCCGCCACGGACGAAGTCAAACAAGCCGTGCGAGAAGCGCTGACCTCCGCCGTGATCCCGGAAAACGTATTCTATTTCCGCGCAGACTATTATCATCGCTGGGCGACAGACTACTGCAAAATCGACAACACCTGGTTCAGCACACCCTGAGCCGTGTTTATTTAGCAATATAAGCAAGCCCGGCAGCCCCCGGCCCGACATGCGTCCCGATCACGGAGCCAATTTCGGCACGGTAGATTTCAGCTCCCCCCGCCAAGGCAGGCTTGACGACCCGCTGCAGCTCCTCGACATTTTCCGGCGCATGAGTATGCCCAAAATACACCGGATAAGAACAATCCGGCTGCTCCGCCTCCACCAGCTTCAAAAGATGACGGTAAGCCGACTTTTTGCCGCGGGTTTTGCCGATTGCTTCCACCGCACCGTCAATCACGCCGACCAAGGGGTTAATGCCCAGCAAATTCCCCATGGCCGCGGAAGCCGCGCTGATGCGTCCGCCCATTTGCAGGTACTTCAATGTATCCACAACCGCCACCAGACGGACGCGCCCCTTCAATTCCTCCAAGACAGACACAATCTCGGCCGCGCCTTTCCCCTCATCGCGTAGCCGGCATGCCACATGGACCAACAGGGCCAGACCGAACGTAACATTCTGAGAATCCACCAGATAAAAGCGGCCGGATTCAGACATAGCGGCCGCAATGGCAGCGGACTGAAACGTACCGCTGAGCTTAGACGACAAAAAAATGCCGACCACCTCGTCGCCCTGCTCCAAAAAAGGCGACACCACGTCCAAAACGTCCATCGGATTCAGCTGAGAAGTAGTAGGCAGCCGATCCGCCTCAGAAAGCATCCGATAAAAGGTATCACGATCAATCGAGACCCCGTCAATATAAGCCTGGCTGCCAAAATGCAGCGACAACGGAATAACTTCGACTTGCAGGCGGGCAGCCGTCTCACGGTCGAGATCACAAGTGCTGTCGGTAACAATTCGTATCATAAAATTCCTCCTTATAGCAGAGCCAAAGCATCCAACAAGGGACACACGCGCCCCACCGTTCTTCGCTTTTAAGTTAAAACTTTTAAATTAAAAGCAATTATAGAAGAAAGAATCACCCCTGTCAAGCAAAATCGGCAGCTTACCGGGTTTTTTATTGAAATTCCCAAAAGAATCCCGTATAATAAAAACGGATTCAGCGGCTGCGAACAAAACGGCGGCAAAGCAGCATCTGTCGGAGAGGAGGAGCGATTATGGATGCCAGTGAGAAAAAAGAAGTCCTGCGTCAATGGATCAAAGAAAGCGGGAATATCGTATTTTTCGGCGGGGCCGGAGTATCCACGGAGAGCAATATACCGGATTTTCGCGGTGTGGACGGGCTGTACCGCCAAAAATATAAGTACCGGCCGGAAACGATTTTAAGCCATAGCTTTTACGAGACGCACACAGAAGAGTTCTTTGCCTTTTATCGGGACAAGATGCTTTTTCCCGAAGCACAGCCCAACGCAGCGCATCTGGCCCTGGCGAGGCTGGAGGAGCAGGGCAAATGCAAAGCCGTCGTCACGCAAAACATAGACGGCCTCCATCAGGCGGCCGGCAGCAAAAAAGTACTGGAGCTGCACGGCTCGGTACTGCGCAACACCTGCAGCCGCTGCGGCCGCCCTTACGGCCTTCAAACAATCCTGGAGAGCGAAGGCATCCCTCGCTGCGAATGCGGCGGCGTAATTAAGCCGGACGTAGTTCTCTATGAAGAAGGGCTCGATCAGGAGACGCTGCAGGAAGCGGTGCGCTGCATTCGCGAGGCCGACATGCTGATTGTGGGCGGGACGAGCCTGACCGTATACCCGGCAGCCGGGCTGATCGACTATTACAGAGGCCGGCGACTGGTACTGATCAATAAATCCGAAACCGGGATGGACGGTCGGGCAGATTTGCTTTTGAACGGGCCGATCTCCATATTGGCGGAATGTCTGCCAAAGGCATGACTCTAAGACATGAAAACAAGGAGCAGCGTATGTATTTTGAAGTAGGAGACCGTATCAAGCTAAAAAAAGCGCATCCCTGCAAAAGCCATGAATGGGACGTCCTGCGGGTCGGTATTGACTTTCGGCTGCGGTGCGTGGGCTGCGGCCGCGAGATTATGACGCCGAGGACCCTGGTAGAAAAAAATTGCCGCGGCGTCCGCCATGCCGGTGAGACGCAGTATCATCGGCCGGAAGCCAAAAAACCGGAGCCGGCGGCGCCGGACCGGGTCGGATTATCCGAACAGCCTGCGCACAGGCAGGAGGAAAGCGATGATTGACACGATTTTATTTGATCTGGACGGCACGCTTCTGTCCATGGACCAGGACGAATTTGTACAGCGGTATTTTGACCGCCTCTGCGAAGTGATGGGGCAGCAGGGCTGGGATCCGGACCGGCTGAGAAAAATCGTATGGGCCGGCACAAAGGCGATGCTTAAAAACAACGGGCAGCAGACAAACGAAGCCTGCTTTTGGGCGCTTTTTGAAGAGCTTTCCGGGCGTGAGCGGGGACAAGTAGAAGCATCGTTTTTACACTTTTATGAAAATGAATTCCAGGAGATCGGGAGCCGGATTCAGCCGGTGGAAGAAGCGGTACAAAGCGTACGGCTGCTGCGAGACAGGGGCTGCCGCGTTTTGCTGGCGACAAACCCGCTGTTTCCGCGCATTGCGACCGTCTCGCGGATCCGTTGGGCCGGGCTTACACCGGAGGATTTCGACTGGATTACGACCTATGAAAACAGCCGCTTCTGCAAGCCCTCCCCCGCGTATTACGAAGAGGTGCTGGCCGCGGCCGGCCGCCGGGCCGAGAACTGCCTGATGGTAGGCAACGATACGGACGACGATATGAGCGCCGGGCGGCTGGGGATGCAGACATACCTGGCGACCGACCATCTGGTGGACTTGAAAGGATATGGAACAGAGCCGTTTCCCCACGGCAGCCTGAAGGAGTTCGTGAAATGGGTCTCGGACAGACTGCCTGCCTGACACAGGGGCGCTCAGTCCTCCCGCATCAGCTCTTTTACAACATACGAGTAGATATTCTGATTGCTGGAGCTCCAGCGGTTGCACATATCTTCCGCCTGTTCTCGGTCGGGGACGGAGATGTTTAACTCAATAATGATCGAACGGCCCTCCCGCACCTCGCAGTGGACGACATAATCCTGATTGGTGGATTTATAGTATTCGGCACTGACGCCGACCTCGTCGCGGAGCCGCACCTTGTTGGCCTTCAAAAAATCATCCATATCCTGGACGATAGCCGGAGAGATTTCCTTCCCGAAAAAAGAAAGCGTTTCCTCCCCTTCGCGGGTAATCTGATAGCGGGAGCTGTTGCGGATGGCCTGTGCCGTAATCAGATGAGCATCCTTCAATTCCCCCAGCACCTGCTGCAGTGTAAAATAGGTGGCATACTCCTTGTCGAGGAAAAATTCGGACAGCTGGGAACCGGACAGGGGAAATTTGACCTGCTTCAGCATGTACAGCGTCATCAATTTGTAAAGAGTCAATGGCTCCGACAACATAAAAAACCCTCCTTGCAGCTCATACGTATACCTCTTCGGGCACACCGTAACGCATACTCCTCCGGGAGCAGGCGGACGTCGTCCGATAGAATATATAATAACAAGTTTGGCGAAGGATTTCAACCAAGGAACGAAAAGAATTATAAACTGAGAAGGCGAAATGATCGATGATTATTAAAAAAATCAAACTAGAAAATTATACTGTTTTTGAAGATCATCAGATGGAATTCTGTCCGGGAATCAATATCTTCATCGGAGAAAACGGAACCGGTAAAACGCATCTCTTGAAGGTGCTGTACTCGGCTTGCCAGAGCGCCAGTAAAAAGATATCGTTTTCTCAAAAACTGGTCGCCACCATGCTGCCGGACGACTACAGAATCGCCCGGTTAATTACCAGAAAACCAGGAAACCGCAGAGGGCTTATTCGTGTTACCGCGGGAGAACGAGAGGATAACCAGGATCGGATCCTGAGCGCATCCTTTCATGGAAAAACGAAAAAGTGGGGAGCCGAGGTGAGCGGTGAAGGAGGCTGGGAGCAATCGTTTGCAGGTGTGAGCAGCATTTTCATTCCGGCAAAGGAAATCCTCTCCCACAGCTATAATCTGAACGCCGCGTCCGGGATGGACAATGTTCGATTTGACGACACATATCTGGATATTATCAATGCCGCCAAGGTTGATATTTCCGTTGGAAGGAACAGCGCTTCGAAAGCGGCGATGCTGAAAGCGGTGGAAAGAATGACACATGGAACGGTGGGCTACAATCCGAAGCGCGATGAGTTCTACTTAAAAAGCGGAAATTCCAGCCAAGAGTTTAATCTGGTCGCGGAAGGCATCCGCAAAATGGCGCTTTTGTGGCAGCTGGTAAAGA
>CANSWW010000141.1 GCA_947650845.1 uncultured Lachnospiraceae bacterium | reverse complement strand
GTCTCGATAATTTTGCCGTCTATCCTCGCTGAGAAGATAAGGCTGTCCTCACGCTCCTTGTATTTGTCAATGATAAAATCCAGATCCCTGGTGTTCATCAGGCTGGCGATTTCATTCATGGAAAAACCGTATCGGTGGTAACTGCGGCAGCGGATCAGGGAGGTAATATCGAGCGTACCATAATAGCGATAGCCGTTTTCCTCATCCTTTACCGGCGTAATCAGGCCCCGGCGTTCAAACTTGCGCAGGGCCTCCTGGGACAGGCCCAAAAGCTTTGCCATATCTCCGATTTTGTAAAGCAAAGCAAAACCTCCTTTCCTGTGCGTCGATTTTTCAATTGGATACGAAAAATGCCGTGAGAGAGGGATCATCCTCACCCCGGCATTTTGATCTGCACAGCCGAATCGTGATATTCAATTGGTAAATCCCAAAAAGCAAGGGGCCGGGGCTATTTTGCGCCGGTTTTCTTCTCCTCGTCTTTCTTATCTTTCTCTTTGCGGAAACGGGAGAAAAAGCCCTTTTTCTTTTCCGGCGCCTGGATGGTTTTGCCACGGACGCTCTTGACCTCCCGGATGTAGATGCCGCTGATGACGACTTTGGCCTCGCTCTTGACAGGCAGGATTTCATAGGCGGCGTTATCCGCCAGCATAACCATGATGCGGTTGCCGACCTTGCCCTTGACGACCGGCACCTTGGCCCGGCGCATGTACTTGGGCGTCTGCTCCAGCACGGCCGGCGGCAGCCCGGACTCCTTCATTCGCAAGATTTTTTTGTCAATGACCAGCATAGATACGGTCTGGGCCATCTGATCCATCAGCTGCTCCTGCTCCAGCTGACGCGTCTGCATTTTGCTGCCTACAAAATATAAAATAACAACGCCGATGAGCAGTACAACAGCGATGCCGATTAAAATAGAAGCCCACAGTGGCACGATACAATTCCTCCCTTTTGTGTAATGAGGCCGGCGAGCGGCCTGACAGAATAGATTATAACATTCATTTTTGAAACATGCAAGGGATTTTGTGAGGGCTTTTTTCCTGCTTCGCGGCAGCTTCGCAAAGCGGGACATCGTCCAAACGATGGGTATAGAATTGTGTAAGTTGTATAAAATATGTAGAAACTTTTTATAAAAAATGCCGGATTGACAGGAGAAGCCGGCTAACGTATACTGATACCATAAAAACCGAGGCGGATAGTGTGTTACTGGTAAGGCAGGCATCAGCTATCATAGAACAGGTATGTTTTATGGTAGCGGGTGTCTTTTTTGTTGCCGAAAGAGGCAGCCTGACCGAACGACAACACGGCCAAGGAAAATCATCTGATATAAGGAGGGACTCTATGAAGGACAAAATTTTTGGGGTGCTGCAAAGAGTAGGGCGTAGTTTTATGCTTCCGATTGCCATCCTGCCGGTGGCGGGACTGTTTTTGGGAATCGGCGGCTCCTTCACCAACGCGACGATGGTGGAGGCATATGGACTGACCGGGATTCTCGGAGAAGGAACGTTCCTGTACCGAATCTTGACGGTGCTGAATCAATGCGGCGATATTGTCTTTGCCAATCTGCCGATTATCTTCGCCATGGGCGTGGCGATCGGTATGGCCAAAAAGGAGAAAGAGGTGGCCGCCCTGGCCGGCGCGATCGCTTTCTTCATCATGCATGCGGCGATCAGCGCCATGCTGTCGGTGACGGGAATCGGGGCCGATCTGCCGAACGGCTCCGTGACGATGGTAGTGGGAATTGAATCCCTGCAGATGGGCGTGTTCGGCGGTATCCTTGTGGGTCTGGGCGTGGCGGCGCTCCATAACCGCTTCTATAAGATTCAGCTGCCGCAGGTGCTGTCCTTCTTCGGCGGGACCCGCTTTGTACCGATCATTTCGGCGGCTGTCTACATGGTGGTCGGTATCCTGATGTTCTATATATGGCCGGTGATCCAGTCGGGAATCTACGCGGTGGGCGATCTGGTACGCAGCTCCGGGTACGCGGGAACCTTCTTGTATGGCCTCATGGAGCGGGCGTTGATCCCGTTCGGCCTGCATCATGTATTTTACCTGCCGTTCTGGCAGACGGCCGTGGGCGGCACCGCCGAGGTGGGCGGCCGTCTGATCGAAGGCGCACAGAATATTTTCTTTGCCGAGCTGGCGGACGGTTCCATTACGCAGTTCAGCGTCGAGGCGACGCGTTTTATGGCCGGCAAATTCCCGCTGATGATTTTTGGCCTGCCGGGGGCGGCTTTTGCCATGTACCGCTGTGCCAAACCGGAAAAGCGCAAAGTGGCCGGCAGCCTTTTGATGTCGGCGGCGCTGACATCGATGCTTACCGGTATCACGGAGCCGCTGGAATTTACGTTTCTGTTTGTGGCTCCGGCGCTGTATGTCATCCATTCGCTGTTAGCGGGCGCGGCCTATATGCTGATGCATATTTTTAAAGTAGGAGTGGGAATGACTTTCTCCGGGGGCTTGATTGATATGACGCTGTTTGGCGTCATGCAGGGCAATGCCAAGACAAACTGGATCTGGATTGTGTTTGTAGGGATCGCCTATTTTGCCGTATATTATTTCCTGTTTTCGTTGTTGATTACGAAGATGGATTGGAAAACGCCGGGACGCGAGGACAGCGACGATGTGAAGCTGTACCGCCGCAGCGACGTGGAGGCCAAAAAAGGCGGCGGCAAAGCCGCTGCCGGTGCAAACGATCCGGTATCCGCGCTGATTTGCCGGGGCTTGGGCGGCAAGAAAAATATTTCCGACGTGGATTGCTGTGCGACGAGACTTCGTTGTACCGTATATGACTCTTCTCTGGTATCGGAGGCTCTGTTAAAAGAAAGCGGTGCGTCCGGCGTTATCCGTAAAGGACAGGGAATCCAGGTGATTTACGGACCGTCCGTTACGGTGATTAAATCGAATTTCGAGGACTATCTGGTAACGGCGCCTGACGAACTGGTACAACCTGAAGCCGACAAAGCGCAGGAAAGCGTCGCGCAGGCCGGGGAGAAAAGCGCAGACAAAACAGGGCGGGCCGGAGCCGGTAAGGCGGCGGCTCAGAAGGCAAGGGAACTGTGTTCGCCTGTAGCCGGGACAGTTGCGCCGATTTCGGAGGCGCCCGACGAAGCCTTTGCGGCGAAGATCATGGGCGACGGCTATGTGGTAACGCCTTCGGAAGGGACGCTGGTCGCGCCGGAGGATTGCCAGGTCGTGATGGTGTTTCCGACCGGCCATGCGATGGGGCTGAAGGCCGCGGACGGTCTGGAATATCTGCTTCATATCGGTGTGGATACGGTAAAGCTGGAGGGCAAGGGCTTTACGGTGCATGTTTCGGAGGGAGATTTTGTAAAAAGGGGTGACAAACTGGTCACATTTGATTTAGAATATATAAGGAAGAATGCGAAATCCGATGCCTGCATGGTGGTGCTTACGAGCCTTACGGAGGGCGAGGAAGTGAACATGAAGGCCGCCGGCTCGGTGGAGCGACTGGAACAGGTGGCCGAGGTATTGTCATAACGGATTTGGGGCGGAATGTGAGGGGAAGATGTATAAGGTCGTCAAGACGCTGAATAACAACGGGATCCTGGCATACGATCTTACACGGCGCCAGGAAGTGATTTTCCTGGGGGCCGGAATCGGCTTTGGCAAAAGGTCGGGGGAGCAGTTTGCCGAGATTGCGGGGGCAAAGCTGTATACGCTTTTCAACCGGCGGCGGGAGACG
This sequence comes from uncultured Lachnospiraceae bacterium, assembly GCA_947650845.1. Taxonomy (GTDB): domain Bacteria; phylum Bacillota; class Clostridia; order Lachnospirales; family Lachnospiraceae; genus RGIG7193. The sequence continues at coordinate 3,661 of CANSWW010000141.1, read as the reverse complement.
CCGTTGATTAAGGTCGTAAACGGGATTCAGCCGGTCTATCTGGAGGCGACGGGACGATTGCTGGAGCTGGCGGAGAAACGTTTCGGCAAGGTCAACAACGATATCCTGCTGCCGCTGGCGGATCATATCGCACTGGCGGCCAAGCGGATGAAAGAAGGGAAGGAACTGCCGAATCCCTTTACGGCCGATATCCGAATCCTCTTCCCGGAGGAATTCCAGACCGCCGCCGAGGGGGCAAAGCTGCTGGAACAGATAGCAGGCTGCCCGATCAGCGAGGACGAGATCGGTTACATTACGCTTCATCTCCATTCCGCCCTTTCCGATGAGGATGTGACGCAGTCTCTCACCATGGCCCGACTGGCCAGGGAGTGCATCGAGATGATCGAGGAAGGGATGGGCGGCCGGCTGGAGGAGAGCTCATTGGGCTATAGCCGCTTGCTGAGCCATATCCGCTACATGCTGGCCCGCATCCGCAAGGGAGAAAAGATTCCTCTGGATGTGGAGGAATATGTCCAGGAGCAGTTTCCCAAAGCCTATGCGCTGGCCGACCGGGTGTGCCGGCGGATGGGAGAAGAGCTGGGCCTGTCGGTACAGCCGGAGGAGAACGGCTTTTTGGGGCTTCATATCCAGCGTGTGTGGACCGGAGAGGGATAAGAGAAGGGGCCGACGGTTGGACGGAGCGCCGGCACGTCTCGGAGGGCGTAAAAGTGGCGAAAAACTTTGCATTCCCTGATTGCATAAGCGACAAAGGAATGGTATAATAGCTTCATTGTTATATCTGGCCTGTTTTTCGTAGGAGGAATGGCTGTATTCAGGATATAATCAAAAATCAGACTGAGAGGTAAAGCGATATGAGCGAAGAGATTAAAAAAACTGAGAAGCCGGACCTGGACCTGGCCTGGGATAACTGCCAGACGTGGATGGAAAGTGGCGAGCCCGTGACCGTCAAGATCGACGGCGTTGTCAAGGGCGGCGTAGTCGCGCATGTAGAAGGGATCCGTGCCTTTATTCCCGCGTCCAAGCTGACGGCGGGTTATGTAGAGAACCTGGAGGACTTTCTGGGGAAGGAAATCGAGGTAAAGGTAATCACCTGCGAGAAGGCTGAGAAGCGCCTGGTGCTCTCCGGCAAGGAGCTGGCGCAGAAGAAAGCGGCCGAGGCAAAGAAGGCCAGAATGGAGCAGTTCAAGACCGGCGCGGTCGTGGAGGGCACGGTTGAATCGATCATGCCGTACGGCGTATTTGTCCGCCTGGCGGACGGCGTGTCGGGCCTGGTCCATATCTCCCAGATGAGCGACAAGCGTGTAAAGACGCCGGAGGATGTCGTAAAAGTAGGCGACACCGTACAGGCCAAGATCATCGGCACGGAAAAAGGCAAGATCAGCCTCAGCATGCGGGCCCTGATTACCGGTGAGAACGTAGCTGAGAAGGAGCCGGTATTTAACTATAAGGAAACCGGCAAGGCATCTACCAGCCTGGGCGACCTGCTGAAGGGGATTCAGCTGTAAGAAGCAGTCCTGCACGGAGCATAAAAAAGCGGAACACACAAAAGACGGTGCGTTCCGTTTTTTATTGTAAGGAATCTGTTAGGTTACAGGAATTTCTTCATTTCTTCTGTGTTGTGCTTCAGCGTATGCAGCAATTTTTCGCCGAGCCGCATCACTTCCGGGTCGGCATTGTCATAGGTCCGCAGGTGCTGCAAAAGGGTCGTCTCCCCGGTCGTGTTTCCCTGTACCATCATCTTGGCCATATGGGAAACCGAAGGATCCTGCATGGTTTTCATTTCCGTCATCACGAAAGAGGACATTTTGGCAACAGGACCGACGGAATCGGGGGCCTGGCCGCGTTTTTGCAGCAGGCGGGCGGCTTCGGCGCCGATCTGCTCGTATTCGCCGAGCTGCCCGCGCAGCGCCCGGCTAAAATCCTCGTCCGAGCAGGAGGAAAGCAGCTGAGGGATCGAAGTCTGTCCCATCTGAACATTTTGGTAGATGAAATTTAAAAGGGTGGTATCGTTATTCATGCGTTTGCTCCTTTTTTCCTGATACGCTTAGTATGGCGGCAAAAAAGGCAAACTATGTAACCGTTGCGGCAAAACGGTTTCACGCAGGCTGTTTAACGGGCGTTTTTGTACATTTGCCCGTTTTCCATGGAAATCCCCCGCGCTTCCATCATTTCCGGTACGGTAGCCAGCTGGTAGCCCTGTTCAATGAGCCAGGGAATCAGTGTTTCGCAGGCTTCGGCGGTAGAAGGATAAATATCATGCATCAGAATAATATCGCCGTCCCGGACGTTTTCCTGCACGATGTCAATGACAGCCTGCGCATCCCGGCTGAGCCAGTCCTCGGTATCGATGGACCAATGGATATAGGGCGTATCGGCCGCGCCTCGCGCCTCGTCGGTGATATGCCCGTAGGGCGGCCGTACAAGGGCGGCGGGAATGCCGATATATTGCATGAGCAATCCGTTGACGCGGTCGGTCTGAGCGCGGATTTGTTCGGCATCCAGCTCCTTGAAGGAAATATGGTCGTAGGTGTGGCTGCCGATTACACAACCCAGCTGATAGGCCCGCTGCAATTTTTCTATTTGGGCGGGCTGCTCCAGGCAGAGGCCGATGACAAAAAAGGTGGCCCTGGCATCGTATTGCTCCAAAAGATCGAGGATGGCGCCCGTCCCCTTGCCGGGACCGTCGTCAAAGGTAAGCGCCACGATGGGCTTTTCGGGATCGAGAGTGCGCGGTTCGTCAGAAGGGTCGTCGGCATCCGAACGGCTTTCCGGGGGATCGGATGGCTCCGGGACATCAGTCGGTTCCTGGATGCTGTCCGACCGCGTAATATCAGATGTGGCGGCCGGGCCGGATAGCGCGGTCCCGGAATCGTTCTTTTCGGTCCCGCCGGCTGTCTGTCCTTCCTGCGTCACGTCATAAGAGACATACTGGCCGCTGCCGGCCAGGATTAGTTTGCGGAATATATAAAAAACACCCGCGATCAGCATGAGAATTGCCGTAAAAAAAGTGATGCGGTAGAACCAGCCCTTGCCCCATTGTTTCATGTCTGTCGTTGTGATTCCTCTCTAGCGTCTGCGTACGCGGTGTGATAGAATCGTATCATGGGAAACGGGCATGACGCAATTAAGAAAACCTTACAAACCCTTACAGAAATCTGACGTAAGTCCGTGCGGCAACAAAAAGGGGACCCGCCCGTGCGGATCCCTCTTTGATTGGTTTGAATCTTACAGCTTTACGACGTTGCCGGCCTGCTTGCCGCGGGCGCCTTCAACGATATCGTAGCTGACAGCCTGTCCCTCTTCCAGGGTCTTGAAGCCGTCGGCCTGGATTGCGGAAAAGTGTACGAACACATCCTCCCCGTCCTCGCCGGTGATGAAGCCGTAGCCCTTTTCGGAATTGAACCACTTAACCGTGCCCTTGTTCATTGTTCCAGTACCTCCATATAATATTGTCATTCTACAGAACCAAACTAAAAAGTCACATGTTATTACAAATGACAAGAAGCGAAGGGAAACACTAGATGTCTCAATCCTAAGGCTGCACATAAAAGTGTCAATCTTGAAATCTCTAATAACATGTGAATTACTTTACTTCTGCGAATGGCTTAAATATAACACAGATGTAAAAAAAAATCAAGAAAAAATTAAAAAAATTTCCAAT
>CANSWW010000140.1 GCA_947650845.1 uncultured Lachnospiraceae bacterium | reverse complement strand
TGTGGCGGCTTGCCACGGCGAGGCAGAGCTTCTGGTGACGCCGAAACAGGCGACCTACCTGCAAAGAGTGCTCTGCGCCCTGTATGAATCGGCAGAGAGCGGTCGGCCGGTGACATGGGAATAAGGGAGGAACGATGTACACCTGCTTTTTGACAGAAGTGACGGCCCAGATGATTGCCGATCATATTATGCAGAGCATCCCTTTTAACATCAATATCATGGACCAGGCCGGCCGGATCATTGCCAGCGGACATAAGGAGCGAATCGGGATCATTCACAAGGGGGCGCTGCGAGCCTTGGAAAAGAAGAAGCCTTATATTGTGTATGAGGATACGGCGACCGAACGGAAGGGAATCAACCTGCCGATTGAGTACAACCAGGAACTGGTGGGAGTCATCGGGATCAGCGGCGAGCCGGACCAGGTAATGTCCATTGGCCAGATTGTTGTTTCGATTGCTCGTCTGATCATCGAAAATCAGATCTATAACGATATGGCGGCAATCAAAGAAAGCCGACAGAAGGATTTCTTCTATGAATGGAGTCAGTTAAAAAGAGAGCAGTACGGCGGAAAGTTTTTGGCGCAGGCCCAGTTTTTCGGTGTGGATTTGACTGTGCCGCGGACGGCGGTGATTATTACCAGCAAGCGAATCCGCTATAGTGTGATGGACACCTTGAAGCGTATGCTGGAACAGGACGAGTATATCCTGCGACAGGGCATGGAGGAGATGCTGATTTTGTTTCGTTCGGAAAAACGACTGGAGAAGCGGCTGGAAAAGGTGCTTGATATAAGCCGGGATTTTACAGGGTGCTATGTGGGGGAGTCGAGTGCGACGGCGCGGGATACCTGCTGCAGCGCCGGCGATACCTGTGAGATTGCTTGTGCGATGGGCATTAGCCGGCCGGTCGTGTATTTTCGGGAATTGTCTCTGGAATGTCTGCTGAGCAGCGTTGAGAGGAACCGGGAGCTGGAAGCGCTGATGCGCAGGCTGGAGGAATGCGACGAGGAAGGAAGCCTTTTGGAAACGATCATCGCGTATGCATCCCATACCGGTAGTGTGACACAGGTCTGCGAGGCGCTGCATATTCACCGTAATACGCTGAATTACCGCCTGGGGAGGCTGGAGGAGCTGACCGGCTATCGACCGCGGCACATGCGGGATCTGATGATGCTGTATCTGGCTTCCATTCATTTGAAAAAGAGCAGGTGGAAGGAGAGTAAGTGATTTTGTGCATTTGCACAACAGGGAGCCGGGAGTTTGGGCGTGCGGACATTGTTTGCGAGGGCCGCGAATGATAAAATAGAGCCATCAAGCACCTGGACCGGACAATGCGGAATGCGGGAAGGGCATTCCGCATTTGTTTTACGAAAAAGGGCAGAAAAGAGGAAAGGAGAAACAAGTATGAAGAAAAAACTATTAGCTGCTACGCTGGTTCTTGGCATAGTAGCTGCCATGACAGGATGCGGCTCTAAGCCCACGGACACAACGACGGCCCCGGCGGCGAACAACACGACGGCAGAAGCGCCGGGCGGCGAGGCTTCGTCCACGGAGCTGAAGATCACCTACAGCGGTACTCCGGAGATCCACGAGAAAGAATATCTGATGAATGAGTACTTCAAAGCCTTTGAAGAAGAATATGGCGTGACGGTAACGGTAGATTTTGTGGCACAGGCCGACGCGATCAAGAAGATTCAGTCGGAGCAGGAGACCGGCAATATCGTTTCCGATATTATCTTTGCCGATACGGCGAATATGGCCCCTTATGTAAATGGCGGCTGGATGGAAGATATCTCTGCGGTGGTGGACGGCACAGGATCGACCTATACCGATATGTTCGACGGGATCACCAATGTAGGCGACGCGCGTTACTTTGTGCCCAATTCGTTTGACGTATATGTTCTGATTGCGAATAAGAAGGCGTTGGAGTATTTGCCGGCCGGTTTGACCGAGGAGGACGTGGTCAATGGATTGACATGGGATCAGTATGCGGACTGGGCGATCGCGATTGCGGCCGGCGAGGGCAAGGGCAAGACGATGATGCCTGCCAGCCTGGAGAGCTCTCAGCTATTGTACCCGATGGCCGGTATGTCTTTGGCCTACGGCGGCGGATTCCCGGAATTCACATCGGACGGGTTTAAAGCGGCCATGGGCGTAATCGCCAAGATTGCGGCGGGCAACGGCTTCTACGCGGAACAGGATCAATATACGGCCGTTACGGATCCGATGAACAGCGGCGATGTATGGCTGGCGTTTTCTCATATGGCTCCGGCCGGGGCGAGCTACAACGCGGCTCCCAACAGCTATGTGATCGGTGCGGCTCCCACGGGCAGCAACGGCGCCGGCTCCACTTCCGGCGCATGGTGCTACGGGATCCAGAAGGGCGCGCCTCATCAGGACCTGGCGGAGAAGTTCATCGAGTATGTTGCCCGCCCGGAAGTCAACTACGCGTTTTGCTCGAACTACGGCGGCGCGCTGAGCCCGATTGCCGAGGTGATTGATAAGCTGGATGAGGAGGACGCTATGATGCGGGCCGGCCTGGCGATGCTGGAGGATACGACGATCAGCGGCGTTCCTTCTACCGAATATACGGATTGGAACGCGGTGAAGCTTTTGTATGGAGATGTGTTCAATGAGGTGCTGAATACCCAGGCGGTTCCTTCCGATGATTTCCTGGCCGGTATCCAGGAGAGGCTGGAGGCATTAAAAGTAGCGGAATAAAATCGTTTTGAGGGTGTTGCTCTTCTTAGCGCAACACCCTCAAATATTAAATGGAGGTCTAGTTATGAGCAAATCGACAGGGCAGGCAGCTTCGACCGTCGGGATCCCCAAAAAATCTTCATTCAGCAGAATCATTCCTTATGTTTTACTGGCGCCGGTGTTTATTTACTATGCGGTTTTTTGGCTTTTGCCTGTGGTTTCCGGCGTGAAGGAGGTCTTTACGGATCTGAACGGCGATTTTACCCTGGTGGGGAATTTTAAGCTGATGGCGGAGTCGGATCTGTTTAACGAAGCGGTGATGAATACAGCGGCGTTTGCCGTGATTTCTGTTATTTTGCAGTATTTACTGGCTTTGGTGCTGGCGGTGCTCCTTTCCCGTAAGTTTAAGGGAGCTAAGCTTTTGATGTTTGTGGCGATGATTCCGATGGCGATTACGCCGACGGCGACGGCGATTCTCTGGAAAACAGGGCTGGTTCGCGACGGCTGGATCAATACGCTCCTTTTGCAGTTTCACTTGATTTCGGAGCCGTTGGTATTTATGAACGCGGAAGGCTTTAAGGCTGTGCTTATGGTGATCTTGATTGATACCTGGACGGTTACGCCTTCGGTTATGATTATCCTGATCGCGGGATTGCAAGGGCTGCAGCGGGAGATGAAAGAGGCGGCTTATACGTTTGGCGCCAATAAATGGCAGATTTTTAAGGATATTGTCCTTCCGATTTTAAAGCCTTCGATTACGACGTCAATTATCATGCGTTTGATTGCCGCGATTCAGGTGTGGGCAATCGCGGTCATGGTAATGGGCTACAGCAAGACACCGTTCTTGGTGGAACGAATTGCCTTCTATGTGGATGTGGTGCCCGGCGTGGATACGAGTACAAAGCTGGCGTTTACCTACTCGTTCCTGACAACGATCGTGGTGCTGCTGGCAACCGTTGTTTATTTGAAGGTTTCCCATAAGGGAGTGCAAAAGGGGGGTGAGCAGGCATGATGGATCGACTGAGCATTGTACAGAAAACCGTGATGAGCATTTTTCTGGCCGGGATGGCCCTGGTGGTGGTGATTCCTCTGCTGTTCTTTGGCACGGTGGCGTTTTCCAATGCCGCGGAGATGTCGGAATTCCCGAAGAGCTTGTTTCCGTCCTCCACGGTGACGGTGCGGGTGGAGCCGACCGAGAGCGGTTCGTACGAGGTGTTTTATGACAGCGGCGAGGGCTATGAGTCGATCATTACGACGAAAGATGCAGAGAAGCTGGAGAAGCATTTCCGCAGACAGTATTCGGTGACATTAAGCGGCGAAGAGATTCTGGCGGATTTCTCTCAGACGCTGGAGAACGGGCCGATGGAGTTTACCTATAAGAAGGATATGTTTTATAACTTTAAGCAGTTTTTTTCCATTGTGCCAAACGCGGCGGAGGCCTTGAAGAACAGTATTGTGGTGTCGCTGCTGACGATCCTGATTTCTTTGGGAATCGGGAGCCTGGCCGGTTATGCGATGGCCCGCTTTCAATTTGCGGGTAAGGAACAGTTTAACGTGGCGATGCTGATCGTGCGTATGTTCCCGGTGGTGGGGATCAGTATCCCTATGGCGGTGCTGCTGATTCAGATGGGGCTGTACGATACGCTGCTGGGGCTGGCGCTTTTGTATTCGGTTCCGAATATTGCCCTGACGGCCTGGATTACCAACAGTATTTTTATCGGCATCAACAAGGAGCTGGAGGAGGCGTCGATGGTATTTGGCGCCAACAGTTTTCAGACCTTTATGCGCATTACGCTGCCTCTGGCCTTTCCGGCTTTGGCGGCCAGTTCGATGTATTCGTTCTTGACGGCATGGAACGATACCATTTCTGCGTTGATTTTGAGCAATGAAAACCAGACGTTGGCTCTGGTGGTTTATAAGGCGATCGGCACAACCTCCAGCGGAATTCAGTACGCGGCGGCTGGCAGTATTGTTCTGATCCTTCCGGCATTGGTATTTACTTTTATTATCCGCAGATACATCGGCCAGATGTGGGGCGGAGTAGAGCTATAGGAGGAGAGTTATGAGCTATTTAGAGATTCGGAATCTGCAGAAAAAATATACGAAAAATGGCCCTATGATCGTGAACAATATGAATCTTTCGATCGAGAAGGGGGAGTTTATTGTGTTCCTGGGGCCTTCCGGCTGCGGAAAAACGACGACCATCCGCATGATTTCCGGTCTGGAAGAGGTGACGGGAGGCGATATCTGCATCGAGGGGGAGAGTATTCTTGCGAAGAAGCCCAAGGAGCGGGGCGTGTCGATGATTTTCCAGAGCTATGCGATCTGGCCGCACATGACGGTTTTTGATAATATCGCATATCCGCTGAAGCTTCAGAACGTGCCTAGGGAGGAGATCCGGCGGCGGGTGGAGACAGCGGCGGCCGCGACGGATATCCAGGGACTTTTGAAGCGCTACCCGGCGCAAATGTCCGGCGGGCAGCGCCAACGTGTGGCGGTATCACGGGCGATTGTGGTGGAACCGAAGCTCTTTTTGATGGATGAGCCGTTATCGAATCTGGACGCGAAGCTGCGTGTATCGATGCGGACGGAGCTAAAGAATATTCATAATAAGCTGGGAGCTACCAGTATTTTTGTAACGCATGATCAGGCGGAGGCGATGAGCCTGGCGGACCGGATCGTGGTTATGTATAAGGGAAATATCGAGCAGATCGGCACGCCGATGGAGGTGTATCAGGATTCGGCCACGCGTTTTGTGGCGGAGTTTATCGGCACGCCGCCGACGAATTTCTTTATGACTTCTATTGAGCGGACAGAGGAGGGCGTGCAGGCGGTTGGCGACGGCTTTTGCTACCAGGTGCCGGTCGGCCTTACGGATACGCTGCTGCCGTATGCGGGCAGGAAGATTGAGATGGGAGTCCGGCCGGAATACATAGAGATTTCTCCCGGGCTAGACAGGACGGAGGGGTATTTGACCGATGTGGACATCCGTTTTGTGGAACCGCAGGGTTCGCATTCCATTTTGATTGCCAAGGTGGGAGCGACGGAGATCAAGATCCATACGACGAAGTATATGGACATCGCGGCAGGGAGTCGGGTATCCTTGAATGTGAAAGAGGGACGCGTCATGTTCTTTGACTGCGATACCGGAAAACGGGTGAAGTAACGACATGTGACAGGATAGAGGATAAGGGAGTTAAGGCGATGAAGAGTATCAAGGAGCGGTTGCAATTTTTATATCCAGAGCAGTACGAAGCGGTATGGGAGAGAATGAAGGGGCTGTTGGCGGCCTGGAAAGAGAAGGGGGCGCGGGAGTATCCCTGGGTATCGAACCGGGATGTGCTGATGATTACCTATGGAGACGGGATCCGCAGAGAGGGCGAGCCTTCTCTGCGGGTGCTGCGGGAGTTTCTCGACCGGGAGCTGGCGGGAAGTATTTCGGCCGTCCATCTTTTGCCGATGTTTCCGTATACGTCCGACGATGGGTTTTCCGTGTCGGATTTTCGGACGATCCATCCGGATTTGGGCAGCTGGGCGGAGATCGACAGCCTGAGGGAGAGGTATGATTTGATGTTTGACGCGGTGGTGAACCATGTATCGAAATCCAGTCGGTACTTCCAGGGGTTTTTGAAGAATGAGGAAGGGTATCGGGACTTCTTCATTACGGCGGACCCGAAGGCGGATTACAGCATGGTGACACGGCCCAGGACGCTGCCGCTTTTGACGGCGTTTGATACGGCGGCCGGGGAAAAATATGTGTGGACGACGTTCAGCGAGGATCAGATTGACTTGAACTATAAGAACCCGGACGTGCTGCTGGAGATTCTTGACGTGCTGCTGCTCTACGCTTCGAAGGGGGCGCGGTTCCTCCGCTTTGACGCCATCGGCTTTGCCTGGAAGGAGATGGGGACGACCTGCATGCATCTGCCGCAGACGCATGAGCTGGTCAAGGTGCTGCGTCAGGCGATTGAGGAGTGTTTTCCGGGTTGTACGATCATCACGGAAACCAATGTTCCGCACAAGGATAATATCCGTTACTTTGGCAACGGGTACGATGAGGCGGGGCTGGTGTATCAGTTCCCTCTGCCACCTTTGACCTTATATTCGTTTATCAGCGGAAGTGCCAAAGCGCTGTCTGAGTGGGCGGCTTCCCTGGCGCCCACGAGTCCGAAAACGACGTATTTTAATTTTCTGGCTTCGCACGACGGCATCGGAATGCGGCCGGTGGAGGACCTTCTGACAGGTGCGGAGAGAGAAAAAATGGTAGAGGCGGTGCTTGCAAGAGGCGGACAGGTGAGTTATCGCTCTCTGCCGGACGGTTCTCAGGCGCCGTATGAGCTGAATATCAACTATTTGGATGCGATTGCGGGCAATGAGACGGATGCGGAGGTGATGGTGCGCAAGTTCCTGGCTTCTCAGTGCATTCTTCTGTCGGTAATTGGCATGCCGGCGATTTACTACCATAGCTTGCTGGGCTCCCGCAATTCGTACCGGGATTATGAGGAATCGGGAATCAAGAGGCGGATCAACCGGGAGAAGCTGGACGCGGATCGGCTCCGGGCGGAACTGGCGGATGAGAAGAGTCTGCGCTCCCGGGTGCTGAAGGGATATAAGAAGATGATCGGTAAAGATCTGTTGGCCTATTCCAAACTAGCTTATCAAAAATTATTAGA
>CANSWW010000139.1 GCA_947650845.1 uncultured Lachnospiraceae bacterium | reverse complement strand
AATAAAAAGTGAAAGTTTTTGAATTGGTTGCCTGAATAATGATTTTTTGGATCGGTTTCAGTGCCTTGACCGGATATAATCGGGTCAAGACACTAGGAAAGCAGGGGGGAAATAAAACAACCCCACAAAAAAAGCTGCCGCACAGCCTTGGCCGGATACAAGATATGGGAATGCGCATGGCGCGATCGAGTCCATATTTTGTATAAGGGCCTGGCTGCGCGGCAGCTTTTCTGCGGGATTGTCTCGTTTACAGGCGCGGGGGGGCGGTAAAATCCGGCGAAAACCGGCCTTTTACCCCCGCTCCTCCCGAATCACGTTTCGCAGCGCTTCGATCGCAGTCTCAATGGCGGGAGCCGTATCGGTGACGCGGACCAGTCCGGTATTCAGGGAGTTCTCGCGCTCGCGGTTGCGGCAGAGCAGCAGGACGGTGGCGCAGCGCACCCGCAGCACGGAAGCGACGACAAACAGCGTAGAAGATTCCATTTCGGAGCCCAGAGCGCCGGCCATCTTCCAGGCCTCCCATTTTTGCAGCAGCTCGTGGCGCACAGGCATGCGCTCGGGAGCGTGCTGGCCGTAGTAAGAATCCTTGCATTCGACGACGCCCATCGCGTGGGCGTAGCCGAGCTTGTCGGCGGCGGCCTTCAGCGCGCTGGCGAGGCCGAAATCCGGCACGGCGGGAAATTCGACCGGCGCGTATTCGCGCCCGGTGCCGTCCTTGCGGATCGCGCCGATGGGGATAATCAGGCTGCCGGGCTCTAAGCGAGGGTCGATGCCGCCGCAGGTGCCGATGCGGATGAAAGTATCGGCGCCAATCATCTTTAGCTCCTCCATGCCGATGGCGGCGGAGGGCCCGCCCATGCCCGTGGACATGACGCTTACCCTTTCACCGTCCAAAGAGCCTGTCCAGACCTCGTATTCGCGGTTTGTCTGAACGTGGTAGGCATCGTCGAGATAGGCGGCGATCTTTGGCACGCGGCCAGGGTCGCCGGGCAGCAGCACATAGCGACCTACGTCGCCGGGCTTGCATTTGATGTGGTGCATAAGTTCCGTTTCATGGCTCATGATGAATCTCCTCCTCTTTAGCGGGGCGGCGGCCAGGCGCTTGCTTTTTTGCGCGTTGGCAGCCTCATGCCCCGGTTTTTTGTACGCTGTTGGCAGCAGTCTGGTTGGTTTCTCCCCTAAATTATAGCATGAATTATTAGAGTTGACAATATAGATACTATGTTTTATCGGGATATAATATTCAAAATACCCTATTGACAAGCTGGAAAAAAGTGATACAATCAAAACATGCACAAAAAAACGAGGGCAAACATGAGAAATAAGGAAAATATAGTAAAAAATCACCCAAAACCCACCAGACTGCTGCGGGATATAATCATCATATCTATCGGCTTAATGATATCATCTTTCGGGACAGCCCTGTTCTACCAGGCAGGGATGGGGTCGGGGGCGATGGCGACCTTTAGCGACGGGCTGCACCGGCTCATACATATCAGCTACGGCACGGCCAATATGGCGGCCAACGCGGTGTTTTTGATCCTGCTTTTTGTGTGCGACCGCCGGATGATCGGAGTCGGGACTGTGCTTTGCGTATTCCTGATCGGCGTGTTCGTCGATATAGGAAACGCCGTCTTTTCCTGTCTGCCGATCGAGACGGCGTCGATCCCCATCCGCTTTGCCTGCGTGCTGGCGGGCTGCGCGATGATGGGCGTCGGCCTGGGGCTCTATGTGGCGGTAGAGCAGGGCTATGGGGCGCTGGAAGGACTGGTAAAATACCTGTGCGCCCGCACAGGCCTCGGCTTTGACAAGGTAAAGATCGGGCAGGACGTCCTGCTCACCGGACTGGGGATTTTGCTGGGGGCGGAGTGGGGCGTCGGCACGCTGGTTTCGGCGGCGACGATCGGGCCGATTATGCGGCTTGGCATCTCGCGCTTCCAGCCGCTTCTGCACAAAGAAATCTACCCATAAGGGGTCGATATAAAAACTTTTTAAGAGGAGGTTGCAACAATGAAAAAATTAGTGGCAATGGCGCTGGCGCTGGTACTCGGCATTTCCTGCCTGGCCGGCTGCGGCAGCCAGGACAGCGGGGCGACGACGGCGGCGGCCGGGGCGACCCAAGAACAAAATGCGGGCGGCGAAAGCGAAGCAGCCGGCGAAACCCAGGCGGCCGGAAATACGGCCGGCGCTCCCAGCGGCACGATTGACCTGAGCCAATTTGAGGACGACGACATCGGCGTCTGCCTGGTCATCAACACCAACCTAGGCGACAAATCCATCTGCGACCTGTCCTATGCCGGCCTGCAGCAGATCGGCACGGACTACGGCGTGCGCGTAAAATGCATCGAGCTGGGCGGCGACGCGACAAAGCAGGTGCCCACCTTTATCGACCTGGCGGAAGATCCGGACTGGGATATCATCATCGCCGGCACGCCCAACCTGCGGGAAAGCATCCTGGAAGTAGCAGGAGACTACCCCGAGCAGTTCTTTATCCTCTACGACGCGGCGGTAGCCAACGCCGACGAAGGCGTAACATCCGAAGACTACCCCAACGTATACTCCATGGAGCACGCGCAAAACGAAGGCTCCTACGTAGTCGGCGCAGCCGCGGCCATGCTTACGACCTCAGGCGACCCTAAGACGAACGAAGAGCATATCATCGGCTTCGTAGGCGGCGGCCAGAATACGGCCATCGAAGATTTCCTGGTAGGCTACATCGAAGGCGCAAAAGCAGTCGACCCGGAAATCAAGGTGCTGGTTTCCTACATCGGCAGCTTCTCAGATTCCGCTAAGGGCAAAGAACTGGCAATGGCGCAGATCGACCAGGGCGCGGACGTCGTATTCGCGGTAGCGGGCGGCGCAGGCCTCGGCGTACTCGCCGGATGCGCGGAAAAAGGCGTCTATGCGATCGGCGTAGACGGCGACCAGTACGAAATCCTGAAAGACGACGACCCGACGACGGCGGCCGCGATCTGCACCTCGATGCAGAAAAAATGCGACCAGACCGTATACAGCTGCGTAAGCGGCGCGCTGGAAGGCACCCTGCCCTACGGCACCTATGACAAGCTGGGCCTGGCGGACGGCGTGGTAGGCTCGGCCGACAACGAAAACTTCCGGGCGATCTTTACGGAAGAACAGATTGCATCCCTGAAAGATCTAGAGGCAAAAGTAGCGTCCGGCGAGGTAAGCGTATTCACGGCGATCGGCGCCGACGACGCCTCGATCCAGGCGGTCAAAGACAGCGTCCAGTAAGAAAGAACCTAAAAGACAGCCGCAGCCTCTGAAACTGCGGCTGTCGGCCGGTTGGCAGAAAAACGGAGGAACGAGGATGGAAGCAAACATCTTGTCCATGGAAAACATCACAAAAGTTTACCCAAACGGCTTTGTAGCCAACAAAAACGTAAACTTTTCGATCCATGAAGGGGAAATCCATGCCCTGGTAGGAGAAAACGGAGCCGGCAAAAGCACGCTCATGAAAATGCTCTTCGGCTCAGAAAAACCAGACGAGGGCCGGATCTTACTGCACGGAAAAGAAGTGCAGATCGACAATCCGACGGTAGCGATCGGCTACGGGATCGGCATGGTACACCAGCATTTCATGCTGGTGCCGTCCTTGAGCGTAGCAGATAACCTGGTGATCGGCATGGAGCCGAAAAAAGGCGGGCTCTATGACGTAGAACGCGCAGAAGAAATCGCCCGGGAAGCCTCGGAAAAATACAACCTAAAAGTCGACCCAAAAGCGCGGGTCGTCGACCTCTCGGTCGGCCTCAAGCAAAAAGTAGAAATCCTGAAAGCGCTGGTGCGCGGGGCCAAAATCCTGATCCTGGACGAGCCGACCGCCGTCCTAACGCCCCAGGAAACAAAAGAACTCTTTATCGAGCTAAAACACCTGAAAACCCAAGGCTACACGGTCGTATTCATCTCCCATAAGCTGCACGAAGTCAAAGAACTCTGCGACCGCGTGACCGTGCTGCGGGCCGGACGCACGATCGGCGTCGAAAGCGTCGAAAACGTAAGCGAACAAGACATCTCCCGCATGATGGTCGGCCGTGACGTGAGACTAGATATCGACAAAGAAAAAGCACAGGCTAAGGATACGGTGCTGCGCGTTTCCCACATCAACAAAGTAAACGCGCTGGGCAAGCAAGTGCTAAAAGACGTATCCTTCCAGATCCCCCGCGGCGTAATCCTGGGGATCGCCGGCGTAGAAGGCAACGGCCAAAGCGAAATATCCGAGATCATCTCCGGCATGGACCGCTCCTTCGAAGGCGAAGTCGAAGTAAACGGCAAAAACGCCCGCGAAATGACCGTGCGCCAGCTGCGTGAAAACGGCGTGTCCCACATCTCCGAGGACCGCATGACCTACGGCATCGTCGGCGACGGCTCCATCGCAGAAAACATGATCTCCGACCGCTACTACAAAAAAGAATTCCAGAAAGGACTCCTCTTAGACGAAAAGAAAATCGCCGGCCTGGCGGACGACCTGATCGAAAAATTCAATGTAAAATGCGACGGCAAAGACCAGCCGATCCGCATGCTCAGCGGCGGCAACATGCAAAAAGTCGTGGCGGCGCGCGAATTCACCAGCGGAGCCGACCTGATCATCGCCAACCAGCCCACGCGCGGCATCGACATCGGCGCAAGCATGTTTTTGCGCAACAAACTTGTAGAACTGCGCGACGGCGGCGCAGCCGTGCTCCTGATCTCCGCCGACCTAAGCGAAGTAATGGAAGTAAGCGACCGGCTGATCGTCATGAGCAACGGCCGGATCTCCGCCTATTTTGAAGACGCCTCGGAAGTGACAGAAGAGGACATGGGCCTGTATATGCTGGGACTCAAGCAAATGGAACCCGAGGAGATAAGGAGGGCGTCCTGTTGAATACGAAAAACATAGAAAAACAATTTCAGGTTCTGAGAACCCTTCTGGCCATCGGCATCGCAATCGCCGTAGCCTTCATCATCATCTGCTTCATCAGCGAAAACCCGCTGGAAACGATCTCCGAATTCGTGCTCGGCCCCCTGGGCTCCAAACGCAAAATCGGCAACATCATCACCAACCTAACGCCGATGCTCTTCGTAGGAACCGGCGTGTGCCTGATCTTCTCGGCCAACCAGACCAACATGGCCGTCGAAGGCGGCTTCTTCGTCGGCGCGATGCTGGCAAGCGTCGTCTCGACCTGCGTATCGCTGCCGACCGGCCTCCACACGGCCCTCTGCCTGCTCGCGGGCGGGCTGGCGGGCGCCGCGGCCTGCGCGATCCCCGCCTTCCTCTTTGTCCGCTACCAGGCCAAGCCCGTCGTAAGCTCGATCATGGTCAACAACATGTGCCTCTACGTAGGCCTGTTCGTCATCAACCACCTGATCCGCGACCCCGGCGCCGGCTTCTTAGCCTCCTGGCGCTTCGCCGAAACCTCGCGGATCGAAGAAATGATCCCCGGAACCGGCATCCACTACGGAATCTTGATCGGAATCGCGGTCCTGATCGGCGGCTACCTCTACCTCAACAAAAGCAAAGCCGGCTATGAAATCCGCACCGTAGGGCGCAACGTAGACTTCGCCCGCTACTCCGGCATCCAGGTAAACAAAGTCATCACCAAGGCGCAGCTGATCGGCGGCTTCCTCGCCGGGATGGGCGGAGCCGTCGAAGTGCTCGGCATGTACAAACGCTTCCAGTACCAGGCCTTGACCAACCACGGCTTTGACGGCATCATGATCGGCATCATGGCCGCCTACAATCCCAAAGCCCTGCCCCTGGCCGCCCTCTTCTTAGCCTACATCCGCGTCGGCGCCGACTGCATGCAGCGCAGCAGCGACGTGCCCGTAGAGCTGGCCAACATTATGATCAGCGTCATCGTCATTATGATCGTAGCCGAACGCTTCCTCTACAAAATGAAACACAAACGAATTGTAGCAGCCGCGCAAAAAGAACTGGAAGGAAAGGAGGCGGCATAAACCATGGATAAAATCTTTGCGGCAATCTTCACACCGGAATTCCTGTTCTCCGTCATCCGCGTATCAACGCCCCTGATCCTGGGCTCGATGGCAGCCCTGATCTGCAACCGCGGCGGCATGCTGCACATCGCCTTCGAAGGCATCATGCTCTCCGCAGCCTTCTTCGGCATGCTCACCAGCGCCGTGACCCAAAGCGTGCTCCTAGGAATCCTCGGCGCGGTAGCCGGAGGACTCCTGATCTCCCTGCTCCTAGGCTACTTTAACCTGGTCCTAAACTCAGACCGCACGCTCACAGGCATCGCGCTCAACACCTTCGCCTCGGCCGGGACCGTCTTTGCCCTCTATCTGCTGGTACAAGACAAAGGAACCTCCAGCTCCCTGCCCTCGCTGGTAGTGCCGAACATCGACATCCCGCTCCTAAAGGACATCCCCGTGCTGGGGACCATCCTCTCCGGGCACAACGCCCTCACCTACGCGGCCTTCCTGATCGTGTTCCTCACCTACCTCATCATTTTCCGCACCCCGCTGGGACTGCGCATCCGCACGGTAGGCGAAAACCCGAACGCAGCCGCCTCGGTCGGCATCAACGTATTAAAAATCCGCTTCATTACGCTGGCGATCAGCGCCGTCGTCGCCTCGCTGGCCGGCGCCTATATGTCGATGGGCTACCTAAGCTGGTTCTCCCGCGACATGATGGCCGGCCGCGGCTTCATGTCGATCGCCGCGCAAAACTTAGGCGCGGCGCTGCCCCTGCCAAGCCTCCTAGCCTCGCTCGCCTTCGGAGCCGTCACGGCGCTGGCCAACGTCCTGCAAACGCTGAACATGCCCTCGGAAATCATCCAGGCCATGCCCTACGTAGCAACGCTGATCGGCCTCGGCTTCTTCGGCTACGGAGCGCAGAAAAGCAGCCAAAAACGTTCCAAAGCCGTGCTCGAAAAAGCACGGGCAGCGGAGGAAAAAGCATGATCCTCAGCCACTGCAATTTTTACAGCAAAACCCTGCAAAACCACGTAGACGTCAACGTGCTGCTGCCCTCGATGGCCGACAACGACCACTTCTTCCACGAGTATTCGGAGATATACGCCGACCGCCGCCATCCCGCGCTCTACCTGCTCCACGGAGCGCTCGACGACTACACTATGTGGCTGCGCCACACCAATATCGAACGCTACGCCGAAAGCGCCGGCCTCGCCGTCGTCATGCCGTCCGGGCAAAACGGCTTCTACAGCAACGCCCTCCACGGCCTCAACTACTACGACTACATAACGGAAGAACTGCCGCGCTTCATCGAATACGCCTTCCCCATCGCCAGAGAGCGCGCCGGACGCTACGTCGCCGGCCCCTCGATGGGAGGCTACGGCGCCGGCAAATGCGCGCTCGGTCGTCCGGACCGCTACGCCGCCTTCGGAGACTTCTCCGGAGCCGTAGACCCCGAACGCCTGG
>CANSWW010000138.1 GCA_947650845.1 uncultured Lachnospiraceae bacterium | reverse complement strand
GCCGCCACCGCCGGGGCCACCCGCGCATCAAGCGCGCCCGGGATCACATATTCCGCGTTCACCTCCTGGTCCGAAACCAGGGAGGCAATCGCCTTCGCCGCCGCGATCTTCATCGCATCGTTGATCTCGCTGGCCCGCACGTCAAGCGCGCCGCGGAAAATCCCCGGAAAGGCCAGCACGTTGTTGATTTGATTCGGGAAATCGCTGCGCCCCGTGCCCATGACCGCCACGCCGGCCGCCAGCGCCTCCTCAGGCATGATCTCCGGCGTCGGGTTCGCCAGGGCAAACACAATCGGGTCCGGCGCCATGCTGCGGATCATCTCCGCCGACAATGTCCCCGGCCCCGACACACCGATAAACACGTCCGCGCCCCGGATCACCTCCCGAAGGCTCCCCTTCTTCCCCTCCCGGTTTGACAGGGAGGCCATCTCCTCCTTGATCGGGTTCAGCCCCTCGCGCCCCTCATAGATCGCGCCCTTACGGTCGCAGAGCACCACATCCCGAAGCCCCATCGACATCAAAAGCCGGATGATCGCAATCCCGGCCGCGCCCGCGCCGCTGCAGACCACGGAAACCTGCGACAGGTCTTTTCCCGTAAGCTTCAGCGCATTGATCATCGCCGCCAGGACCACGACCGCCGTCCCGTGCTGGTCGTCATGGAAAACCGGTATATCGCAGCGCTCCTTCAGCTTTTTCTCGATCTCAAAACAGCGCGGCGCCGCGATATCCTCCAGGTTGATCCCGCCAAAGCTGCCCGCAATCAGGCTCACCGTATCGACAATCGTATCCACATCCTTCGAACGGATGCACAACGGAAACGCGTCCACATCGCCAAAGGCCTTAAACAGGACGCACTTCCCCTCCATGACCGGCATCCCCGCCTCCGGGCCGATATCCCCCAGCCCCAGCACGGCCGTGCCGTCCGTGACCACCGCCACCAGGTTATGGCGGCGCGTCAGCTCATACGACTTACCGATATCCTTCCGGATTTCCAGGCAAGGCGCCGCCACGCCCGGCGTGTAGGCAACCGCCAGGTCATGCGCGCTCGTAAGCGGCACGGCCGGCTCGATCCGGAACTTTCCCTTCACATCATAATGCAGCTGCAGGCTTTCTTCACTAATCGTCATAATTCGCTCCTCTCGTCATGATCCGGACAGAAAAAATATAACAGACACTACTCATCTACTATAAAAGAATAGCATCCTTCCCCAAAAAATCAAGCCCGCAAAAAACGTTCTATTTCGATTTAGCCTGCCTATCCGGAATCCCTCTACGCATCCCCCTGCAAAAGCGCCGCCACCAATTCCTCCAAATTCAGCACCCGTCTCTCCAGATGCAGCTCCTGCGCGATATGCGTGCTCACCGGCGGTTTGACCTTCGCATCGCTTAAAATTTCCTGCCGATAAAAAATATCCCTTCTGTCCCCGTCGGCAATCACATTTTTATGCGCCATCACGATGACACGCTCAAAATTCTCCGCCACGAACTCCATATCATGAGAAATCGTAATAATCGCCTTTCCCTTATTCTGCAGATACTCCATCACCGTTTGCAGCTGTTTTCTTCCCCAATTATCCTGTCCGGCCGTCGGCTCATCGAGAATCACATAATCCGGGTCGGTCGCCAGCACCACCGCAATCGTCAAAAACTTGCGAATCGGCAGCGGAATATCAAACGGATGCGTGGACATAAACGGCCGAATCCCGGTAATATCCAGCACCTCATCCCGCCTCCTTACGATCTCCTCCTCCGGCAGCTTCCAGTAGCGCAGCACATATTCAATTTCCTTCACCACATCGTCGTTGAAGATCTGATCGTTCGGATTCTGGAACACATAGCCCACATGCGAAGCAATCTGCGCCGTCGTTTTTCCCTTGGTATCCACCCCGTCCACCAAAACCGTCCCGCCGGTCGGCTGGTAAATATTGTTGAGGATTTTGGCCGTCGTGGACTTCCCTGCGCCGTTTTGGCCGATAATCGCCACGCGCTCGCCCTTCTCTATTTTCATCGAAACGCGCTCCACGGCCGTCACAGGGCTTCCCGGGTAAGAAAAGCAGATATTATTTACTTCCAGCGCCATCGTCTCTCCCCCCTCTCCACTGCTCCAGTAATTCCATCGTTTCCTTTTCATTCACGGGAATCGCGCCCAAAGGCTTCCCCGCTTTAGCCAACGCATTCGCCAGCTGCACAACCTGCGGGATCTGCACCCCGTTCTCCTCCAAAGCCGGGTCGGCCAGAACCGCCCGCGTCTCGCCCTTGGCCAGCAGCCGCCCGTCCGCCATAACCAGCATTTCATCGCAGTATTCCGCCAGCAAATCCACTTTATGCTCCGCGATGATGACCGTCTTGCCCTTCGCCTTCAGGCGGCTGATAATCTCAAACACGTCCTCGGTGCCCTCCGGATCCAGCTGGCTGGTCGGTTCGTCAATGACAATAATATCCGAATTCAGCGCCAGGACGGACGCAAACGCCACCCGCTGGCACTGCCCGCCCGAAAGCGCCAGCGGATGCTTCTGCAGCAGGTGATCCACCTGGACCTCCTTTGCGATCTCCACGATCCGCCGCATCATTTCCTCCTGCTCGACGCCCAGATTTTCCAGGCCCATACCGATCTCCTCAAACACCGTCTCCTTGATGCCGCTCACCTGGGCGAAGGGATCCTGGAACACATAGCCGATCCGCACGCTGATCTCGGCCTCGTCCCACTCCGTCATCGGCTTGCCGCACACGATGACCTTCCCCTTCAACGTCCCGTTGTAAAAATTAGGGCAAAGCCCCCGCATCAAATTGCATATCGTGGTTTTCCCGCTCGCGTTCGGCCCGATGATCCCATAGCATTTTCCGGTTTCCAGCTGAAAGCTCACCTGCTTGACCGCCGCTTTCTTCGTAAGAGGATATGCATAAGATACATTCTCAAACTCAATACACACACTCATCTAACGCCCCTCCTACAACCACATTTTAAACAGTACGATGCCGGCAATACAGCAAACAAGCGCGCCGCCGGCAATCACCTTTTCAAGCGGCCGGGCAGGTTCAATCTTTCTCAGCGCCGAATGCTTGCCCGGCGTCGCAAAGGCCCGGGCGCTCATCGCCAGCGTCTTATCCTCAATCCCGGTCATCGAGCCGATAATCACCGGAAACAGCACCGGCAAAACCGACTTCACCTTCACAACAAGATTCCCTTCCGTTTCAATTCCCCTGGCGCGCTGGCTTTCCCGCACCGTATTCAGCTTCTCCTTAATCGAGCCGATACAGGCAAACGTTGACAGCACCATAAAGGTCGCGGTGCTGGAAAGCCCGATTTGCTCCAGACAATAGCACAAATCGCGCATTTCCGTTGTGAGGAAAAACATCATAAAAATCCCCAGGAAGCCCTCGATCATAAAAATCAGATCCAGGCAGCTGATAATGGCGGCAATCGGCACCGGCTTGCCAAACAGATAAAACGCAACCGGCCCCGGATCGCCCAAATGGACATAAATGCGCACGCCCACCGTAAGCACGCAGCCCAGCAAAAACATAATGCCCAGCGTCGTAAAATACTTTTTCGTCACAGGCGTAAAAACCGCGATCACGCTGGCCAGAAGAAAGATTCCCAGGCCCACCTGCCATTTAAAAACAATCATCGACATAAAGCCCAGGGACAGGCAAAAAACCAGCTTGGCCAGCGGATGAAAGTCACACCACCAATTGCCCTTCTTCTGGTACTTGCGAAAGCTCTCAATAAACTCCTGATTGGTCATACCACATCTCCCTCTTTTAAAGGTCCAGCTCCGGTTCCTCCGCCTGTTTCTCCGTCACATACTTTCCATACGGCAGTTTAATCAAGAAACGATCCGGCAGCGCCTTAATGACTAAAAACACGATCAGCAGACAAACCGCCTTGTCAATGCAGTCAAAAACCAGAGAACTCACCGCCATGGCAAGATACTTCGGCACGCCTGCGTTGTACATAGGAATTCCCATCGCCACGCTCGCGAGATTTCCCCAGAAATCCCCGCCCATCGCAAAGAAGATGATGCTCCCGCTCAGCCAGCCGCCGATAAATCCGTAAACAGGCGTCGTCAACAGCGTTTTCCACAGGCTCTTAAAAATCCCCTTCTTTGCCATTAGGCCTGCCGCCACGCCGAAGGCCATATTTAACGGCGCCATCACGATCATAACCGGATTCTTAATGACATTGACCAAATTTGACAACAAGCCCACGATCAGTCCCGGAACCGGCCCGCAGACCGCGCCGACCAGAATCGTCCCGATCGAGTCCCCCAACACCACCATCGTAATCGGGTAAATGACATTGTACGCTACCATATTGATGGCCACGGCCAACGGAATCAGCAACAGCGTCATCTTGTCCATCTTTTTCTTTGTGTTCATACCTAAATCTCCTTTTGTATTTTATTATTTTTTTCTGTTTCTTCTGCCTGTCTGTTCCGTCCCGCGCATCTATCCTGTCTCCTGCCCGCCCTGCGCGTCCATCTCATTTCCTTCCCGGCCATCTTGTCTTACGCGTCCGGCCTCTGCTGTTTTGGACCGCCCTGAAAGGCCTCCACCTCACTCCAAAGCGGAATACTGTTTGACGCGCCCTTTTTGCCAACGGCCAGCGCGCCGGCCCTGCTCGCTAAGCAAAGAGCCTCCTCAATACCCATCCCCTTCGAAAGGCCGCTGATAAAATAGCCGCAAAACGTATCGCCCGCCGCGGTCGTATCAACCACGGAAACCCGGTAGGCATCATGCCGCGCCGAAACCGTCCCGTCCTCATACCAGACCCCGTCCTCTCCCAAGGTCATGACAATCGCCGCCCGCGGAAATTTCTCCCTCATACCGGCCATAATCGCCTCATAATCCGTCGCCTGAGTTCCCGCGAGCGCCTTGGCCTCCACCTCATTGACCAGGAAATAATCCACCAGCTCCAACGGATACTCCATTAGCCCCGGCGTAATCGGCGACGCATTAAACGCAATCCGCATCCCCTGCTTCTTCGCGCACCGCATCGCAAACGAAACATGCGCCACCTCATTTTGCACCAGAAACAAATCGTCTCTGCCAAACCGCGAAATCACATCCCCGATCTGTTCCTCGCTCAAAGCGCCATTCGCGCCGCCGCAAACAATAATGCAGTTCTGCCCCTCCACGCTTTGTATAATCGCGTGGCCGCTCACCATCGGCAGCTTGCGCAAATACCGGATATCGGCCCCCACTTCTCTCAGGCAGTCAAAAAACGGATCGCCGTCCGTCCCCACCGCGCCCATATGAAACACCTGCGCACCCGCTTTCGCCAGCGCCACCGACTGATTCAGGCCCTTCCCACCCAAAAACTCCGCGTAGCCTTCCGATAAAATCGTCTCCTCCGCCCTTACAAAGTGCTCCACATCATACACTTTATCTATATTTAAAGAACCATAATTCAATACTCTCATGTTCCATAACTCCTATGTATCTTCTTTAAAGTAACGCTCGGTGTCAAATCCTTTAAAAAAATACCGAAACTTCCCTTTGGAATACTCGCCAAACTGGATCGCCTCTTTCGGGCATCGGTTCAAACAGGCCATACATGCATAGCAGTCCGGCTTCTCCCATACAGGATAGCCCTCCCGCAACCGAATCGCCCCGGCCGGGCACATTTTCTCACAGGCCCCGCACCCGACGCATCGATCCTTCTCCACCCAGAACGGCCCGGTGACGCGCATCCTTTCATTAAACTGCGGCGCCAGCTCATACGTTCTCCTGTGCGCGTCCTCACCCCTGAGCGTGTCTATTTCCTCCGCCTTCGCCAACAGCCGCCCGATCACATACTCCAGCCTCGGCTTTGCCTCCCTGAGCTTTTGCAGCGTGCTCTCCTTCGTATCGAGAATCTTATTCAAAACAGGATAATTATCCGGCATCTTAATTCCGTATCCGCTCCTTAATGGCAGCACCGACGAAAAATGCTCCAGCGCCTCCCCCGTAACATTGCTAAACGTAGCGATCGCAAACGTATACGCATTGCCCGGCGCAATCCTCCCGGCAAATTTAAGCATTACCTCCGGCGCGGCATACGCGTAGACCGGAAACACAAATCCCAGATAGGCATCCTTCCCCTCATACGCCAGCGGATCCGCGCCAATCATGTTAACAGCCCGATCCCCCAGTCGCCCGGCTACTATTTCCGCGATCCCCCGCGAATTGCCCGTCCCCGAAAAATAAAATATCATCGCCTCTCACCTCACAGACAGCGTCCCGCCGCCTCCACCAAAAGCCGCAAAAACCGCTCATTATCCATATTATAGACAACCTCCGCATTCGGCGGCCAGCCCAGGGCCCCGGTATAATCACAGACTGTCGCGCCGTCAAAATACGTGCCGCCCGTCTCCACATCCACGCGAAGCCGCTTGCTCTTTGTCACCAGGCTCGGGTCAATCACCCCCGCCACCGCGCACGCATCATGCACCGGCGCCACGCCGTCCAGCTGCAGCCGCTTTGCCATGCTATTGTGCGCCTCCATAAAATACTCCAAAAGATCCGCCACCATCGTGCCCGCGTGATTGCCCAGCGCACGCATCTGTACAATCGTATCACGGCCGTACAGCACCCGATACGTCACATCGTAGCCGAACATCGTAATCGGTACGCCGCTCTCAAAGACCAGCTTCGTCGCCTCCGGATCCACCGCCGTATTAAACTCCATATACGGACGCGAAAGCACAAACTCACTGGTGCCGCCCATCATCGAAATCCGCTCAATCTTAGGCAGAAGCTCCGGATACAGGCGGATCAGAAGCCCCACATTCGTAAGCGGCCCCGTCGGGATGATCGTCACCTTCTCCTCGCTCTCACGCAAAACCTTCGCCATCATTTCCACCGAGTGGAGCGGCTCGACCCTCTTCGGATTATCCGGCGGAAAAGCAAAGCCGTCCATGCCGCTGACCCCATGCACGCCCGCGCCCTGTATCTTCTCCTGCTGCCTCTCCTCCTCCTCGCTCATCTGCTGTCTGCGCGACGCAAGCAGCCTCGCGATCACATCCTTGTGCTTACGGACGATCGGATCCTGATATCCCATCGCCACCGGCACCTCATCCGCGCCGATATAGTGCAAAATATTTAGGGCATTGCGCGTGGTGTTCTCGATGGTATTATTCCCCGCCACCGTCGTCACCGCACGGATGTCCAATTTCCCGCTGCCGTAGGCCAACACCAGGGCCATCATATCGTCGTGCCCGGGATCGCAGTCAATAATTACCGGAATTTTTGCCATTGCTATTACCTTCTCCTTTCATGGACCATGTCCCTGTTTCCAGGACATAATTAAGGGTATTTGTGGGCGAAACTTTGTTTCGGAAAACTTTTTCCTTAGTCACAGGATACCATTCCTGCGGCCAAATGTCAATAGGGGATTTAGGTTTTTTCAGTTGTTGTGCGGGGGGATGGTGGGGGGGGGGG
>CANSWW010000137.1 GCA_947650845.1 uncultured Lachnospiraceae bacterium | reverse complement strand
TTCCGTCAGCGCCTTCTGCAGCGAATCGTACTCTTCGGCCCGCCGGACCGCTTCCGCCTGCCGGCGGTCGCTCTCAAACATCTCCCCATAAGCCGAGGGCCCGTCCGCTTCCAGGCAGAGGCGAATGGCCCGGTCATACTGCCGCACCCATTCGCCGGCTTCCCGCTTCAGCTGCGTAAAAAGGCTTGCCAGCCAATCCGTCCCGGTATCCTCGCTCCACTCGCGCAGCGTTTTTTCCGGAAACGGGTAGGCGCTTACAAAGAAAAACAGTCGTTCGATCCATTCGCCGATCCCCTCGTCCCCTTTGCCCGCGGCCAGTGTCTCCACCATCTCCCAAAAGGCCGGATCTCCTTCTTCGTACAAATCTTCCATCAAGCGTTCAATGAGGTCGCCGCGAATCAGCTTCAGCTCGCCCTCGTCGCCGATGCGAAAGTCCGGGTCCAAATCCAGCTCGTCAAAATGGCTGCGCAGGACATGCAGGCAGAAGCTGTCAATCGTCGTAATCTGCGCGTAATGAAGCAGGGTCAGCTGGCGCTGCAGGCGGGCATTGCGCGGCTCCTCGCGCAGGCGTTCCCGCAGGGCCTGTCCGATCCGCTCCCGCATCTGCGCCGCCGCGGCTTTCGTAAAGGTAACGATCAGCAGCTCATCGACATCGAGCGGATCCTGCGGGTCCGTGATGCGCGAGAGGATGCGCTCCACCAGCACCGCCGTTTTCCCGCTGCCGGCCGCCGCCGCCACCAGGATATTCCGGTCCCGCAGTTCAATCACCTTTTTCTGTTCTTCGGTCCATGTTACCGCCATGCTCCACCTCTTCCCATATTTCCGACGGCGACGGCTCTCCCAGCCGCCGGTATTCAAAGCCCGGTGTTTTTTTATCAAACCCGCAGACGGCCGCAAACCGGCAATAATCGCAGCCCGTATGCCCGTCGCGGATATAGGGATTCACGGCCAGGTCGCCTTCCATAATCCGCCGTCCGAATTCCTGCATCCGCCTCCGCACAAAGCCGCACAGCGCCTCCAGCTGCTTAGTGCCGGCCAGAGAGGACCGCTTTTCCACCGGCTCGCCGTCCTTTTCCACCACCGGGATCACCGGCGGCGCCTCCGTGCCTACCAGACGGTCCAGGCGGCGGTAAATCTCCCTCTCCCGGTTTACCAGGCCGTTCATTTTGAGTTCCTTTAATATCTCCGTCTCCACCGCTTCCCGATCCGGGCAGGCCGCTTCCGTGGGCCCGGTCTGCAAAAACGGGTCGCGGATATGATAGTAGAGGATGCCCGCCGGGATCACCGTCTTGTCCCCGTGCTTGCGGCGTTCCCGCTCCATCGCCGCGTCCAGATAGACCGCCAGCTGCAGCTGCAGGCCATAGTAGACGCCCACCAGGTCAAACGAGGTGCTGCCCGTCTTATAGTCAATTACCTTGACATAAATCTCGTCGCCGTCCTCGCAGGTATCGACGCGGTCGATCCGGCCGTGCAGCCGCATCAGCGTATCCGCATCAATCAAAAGGTTCATCGCCTGGCTGTCCCGCCCGTCAAATTCCACCTCCACCTCCGAGGGCCGAAAATCGCCCCGCGCCAGCTGCTCGCACAGCGCCCACAGCGTGCGGTCCGCAATGCGCTCCACTCGCCCCAGCAGGTATTCGCCGCGCGCCGTCCCCTGAAGGCCGCGGCTGCCCCCTTGCGCGGCCGCTTCCAGGAGGCATTGATGCACGAGAGCCTTGCGGCGCTCCTCGCCGATAAAAGCCGCATCCTGTGAGGAATCCGGACTGTTCGGGACCGTGTCGGGAGCTCCCTGTCCCTGCTCTGCCGGCCGCTCCGGCCCCCCTTCTCCGTACGCTTTGGCAAAAAAGCGCCGGATCACTTCGTGGAACAGCGTCCCCATATCGGCCGCCGCGAATTCGTGCAGCTTGCGCTCGGCCAGCTCCAGGCCGAAGGAAAGAAACTGGCCGTAGGCGCAGGCCGCGTAGCGCTCCAGGCGGGTCACGCTGCCTCCCACCTGTTCCCCGTACAACGCGCGCGCCACCGCCGGCCCCAGGCTTTCTTCCCGGTAGGTCATAAAAGCGGCGTCCAGCCAGCGCTTCAGCTCCTCTCTCCCCTCAGGCTCCTGCCAAAACAGGCCGTACAGCTCCTTCCACTCCTCCGACGCGCGCCCTTCCTTGTAATCGGCAAAGCCCGCCAAAAGCGCGTCGCCCGCCGTTTTCTTTGTAACAATCTGTTCCTCCAGAGGCACGCCCTGGTCGGCCGCTTCCGCCCAAAGCCACGGGAACACGTTTTTTAATTCCCCGACCATATACGAGGGGGACAGCGCCGATCCGTCCAGGCTCTGCCGGCACCAGGAAACGTAGAGACGCCGGGACGGTTTGGTCAGCGTCAAATAGAGATAAAAGCGGTCGATAAAACCGTTTTCCTGTCTGGTCGGCGCTAAGGAAACACCGAGCCTGGCCAGAAAACGCCGGTCCAAATCCGACAAGAGGCTCGCTTTTTCACCGGTTTTCGGCACCAGCCCGTCGTTTGCCCCCACGAAAAAGAGCACCTTGGGATCCTTGAGACGCGTCCGGTGCATATCGCCGGCCACGACCCGGTCCACGCAGGCCGGGATCACGCCCACACGGATCTCCGAAAAGCCGGTCTCCAGTATCTCCCGCCACTCCCGCAGGGATATCCGGGCATCGCCAAACAGCTCGACAATCTTGTCAAGCAGCTCCAACACCTTTTTATAGGCTTGCTCATATTCCAGGGACAAGCTGGCTTCTCCCGCCTGCAAAAGCTGCTTTGCCAGCGTCTCCAGGCGTTTCTCGACCTGCTGCCCCTGCATAAACATAACTAAGGCGGCCGCGTAATCGCGCACGGTAGCCCCCGGCTCGCGCAAGGCCTTCTGCAGGGTAAGTAACGGCTCCACCGCCCGGGCCCGGATCTCGTTCAGCCGCGCCAGGTCCGTCCGCAGGCCGTCCCGATCCTCCGGCTCCCAGGGCGTTTCCCAAGCGCGGCGGCCGCGGATCCCTCTCGCGAGGACGTAGTTTTCCAGCTCGTACAGCTCCTCCTCCGCCAAAGGGGCAATGCCGCTTTTTAAGCAGGCAAACATCGTTTCATAGGAATAGCCGCTCTCGATGGCTTCCAGCGCTCCCCGCAGATACGCGACCAGCGGATGCCCCATCATTGATTTTTTAATATCAATAAAGCAGGGAATCCCATAGCGGCTAAAAACCTCGCGGATCACGGGCTCATAGCCGGCAATATCGCTGCTGACGACCGCCATGTCGCGGTAGCGCAGTCCCTCTTCTTTTACCAAGCGAAACATCTCCCGCGCCACGCACTGAAGCTCCGCGCGGCGGTCCTTGACCTCCCACAGGCGCAGACTGCCGCGGCCGTCATCCTCGGCCATCGGCACGGCCGGACAGCGCAGAAACTGCCTCTCCAAAACAGCCAGCGCCGGGCTTTCGCGAAAGCGCAGGCCCGGCGGCAGCACCCGTCCCTCCTCCTCGGCAATCCCTCCCTTTGCGGCCAGCGTCCGCAGGGTACCGACCATCGTACGCCCCATGTCAAACAACGGATCGTCCGTCTCCCCGTCCGCCGGCGCCGTCACAAGCACCTGTTTTGCATGGCGCATCAGCGCTTCCAGCACTTGGTACTGCGCCGGCGTAAAGCCGGTAAATCCGTCAAAGGCTACGACGCTTGCGCCAATCAGGCCCGAATCGGGAATCAGCCGCCCCAATATATCCAGCAGACGTTCCGAAGGAATCGTATCCTCCTGCATGCTGTGATCAAAGGCCGTGTACAGCGTGAGGATTTCCTCCAGCTTGCGCTTCAAAAGCGGCTGGTCGCCGGTCGCGGCAATCAGCGCTTTTAGCTGCCCCTCATCGATTCGGTACTGATAGAGCTCGCTCAGCATTGACTTGACTTTGTCGATAAAACCGGCTTTGTCGAGGTTTTTGCGAAACAGCGTCAGCTCCTTGCCGCATAAAGACGCCGCCCGCCGCAGCACCAGAAGCTTTCCCATATCGTCTAAGACGGTCAGGTTCTCCGCTCCCTGCTCGCCCAAAACGCGATAAGCCAGCCGGTCAAAGCTGAGGATATCGATATTCGCAACGCTGTGACGCGGATGCAGGCTTACCAGATCCTTCTGCGTCTGCATGGTAAATTGTTCCGGTACGATCAGTAACGCCTGAAAGGCGGAACTACGTTCCGCCTCCCGTATCAGCCATTCATATAAGGATGTCGTTTTGCCGGATCCCGAAGGGCCCATCCAAAGCTGTAATGCCATCAACAAGCCTCCATTGCCAGGCAGCCGGCGCCCAGGATTCCCTGATCGTCTCCCAGGCTGGCGCCCACGATGTACTCATCCAGATTCTCCATCTGTCCGGTACGGATATAGCGATTGACCTGCTTCTTCACCTCGGCGCGGATCAGCGGCAGCAGCTGCGGCTGATGCATGACGCCGCCGCCCAGGATGATTTTCTCCGGCGACAGCACCATGATATAATCAACCAGGGCCTGCGCGATATAATAGGCTTCCATCTCCCACACCTCAGACCGGTCGCTTAGCTCCACGCCCTTTTTGCCCCAGCGCTTGGCAATCGCCGGGCCGGCTGCCAGGCCTTCAAAGCAGCTCTCATGGAACGGGCAGTTGCAGACAAAGTCCGCGTCCTTTTCATGCCGCTTGAGCGTGACATGGCCCGCCTCCGGATGCAGCATCCCATGAAGGAGCTTTCCGTTGCTCATAATGCCGGCCCCGATTCCGGTGCCGATCGTGATATAGACGCTGTTTGCGATCCCCTTCGCGCAGCCAAAGGTCGCTTCCCCCAAAAGCGAGCCGTTTACATCCGTGTCAAACCCGACCGGAACCTTTAATTCCCTGGCAAACGGCCCCACGATATTGCAATTAGCCCAGCCGATTTTCGGCGTCGTCGTGATATAGCCATAGGTCGGGGAATCCTTATGTAAGTCAATCGGCCCAAAGCAGGCAATTCCCAGGGCCTCAATCCCCTTCCCCTTAAAGTAGTCGACCAGCATCGGCAGCGTCGCCGCCGGCGAAAGCGTCGGGATCGACACCTGATCCAGAATCTCCCAGGAATCCTTGCCGTTTACCTCGACAATCGCACATACCATTTTGGTGCCGCCGGCCTCCAATGCTCCAACTTTCATGATACATCCCTCCTCATACTTCTATTTTTCATATCCAGGGCGGGAGATAAGTCCCCTCCCGGTGAACGCTCATTTGCTTGCGGTGCAGCCCGTGCTCGGCCTCGCATTCCTCCAGACGATTGCGTACCGTTTCCATGCGCCGGTCCAAATCGGCGCTGATTTCGGCGCAGGCCAGCATCTCATCTGTCAGCTCCTTTGCCATCTGCGGGCTGATGTCCTTCTTATAGCGCAGCTTATGCTCCAGGCTGGCCCAAAAATCCATGGCAATGGTACGCAGCTGCACCTCCACCTTCATCAGGCGCTTTTCCTTCTCCAGGAAAATCGGCACCTTGACGATCAGATGCAGACTGCGGTAGCCGCTCGGTTTCGGATTCTTTATATAGTCCTTTTTCTGGATCAGTGTGATATCGTCCTGCTTAAGCAGGCAGTCCGCCAGCAGATAGATGTCCTCCGGAAACGAACAGATGACCCGGATCCCGGCAATGTCAAAGAGATTCTCCTCCAGCGCGATCAGCGTAAGCGGCAGATTCTTCTTGCGCATCTTGCCGGCAATGCTCTCCATCGATTTGAGCCGCGTCTTGATCGTCTCGATCGGGTTGCGGTCGTACTGCACGGAAAACTGCTCGTTGAGCACCTTAAATTTCGTCTCGATTTCCATGATTGCACAGCGATAATAGGACATTAACTCCTGCCAGGACAATATATTCTGTTTGGCAAATTCTATAAACTCTTCGCTGGTCAGTCCCTGGATCAGGCGCTCGGCCAGCTGCTGCTCAAACTGCTCGCGGGTCGAAACCTCGGCCGGCAGCTCTGCTTGTTTCATCGGCATGGCGGTTCCTCTTTCACGTATTCACAGCCGGCCGGTTTCCGGCACGGTTCTTTCTAAAACGACGGGAAACGCGACCGGCGGACACTTAGATTTTACTCTTTGTCGGGCAGGCCGTCAAGACATATCCGGTCATATTTGTCGCCCCTTTTCTCATAGATTGTATCAATTCCTTATGGACGGAGTCCTGCCATGCCCTCCCCCTTGTTTAGTTTCAAAAAAAATCCGATCCTGTCCGGCGCCGTTGTCCTTACGCTGGCCGGTTTCTTGAGCCGAATCATCGGCTTTTTTTACCGTATCTTTCTGTCCCAGCGCATCGGCGCCGAGGGGATGGGCGTCTACCAGCTGATTTTCCCGGTGTTTGGCATTTGCTTTTCCTTATGCTGCGGTCCGGTGCAGACAGCGGTTTCACGCTATGTCGCCGCCCAGAACGCCCTGCCGCGCCGCGCCGGCTGCCCCGGCCAAAGCCGGACGGCCGGTTCGTACTCGCCGGAAACGGTATTGCGAGCCGGGCTTTTACTCTCGTTTTCTCTGGCCTGTCTCTGCGCCGCCCTGCTCTACGGCGGCTCCGAGTTCATCGCCGATCGCATTCTTCTGGAAGCACGCTGCGGCCGACTGCTGCGATGGATGTCTCTCACAATCCCGATTTGTTCGATTCACTGCTGCATCAGCGGCTACTATTACGGCCTGCAAAAAGCTTCCGTCCCGGCTTTCGCCCAGCTGGCCGAGCAGGCGGCCCGCGTGTTGTCGGTGTTTTTAGTCTGCTCTGTCTTAAGTGCCGAGGGACAAGAGCCGACAGCGGCCGTCGCCGTCTGGGGCATGGTCTGCGGGGAGCTGGCCTCTTTACTGTTTTCCGGGACGGCCTTTTTGCTGCGAAAAAGACCCGAAGGGACATCCGGTTCTGCTTTTCATTATCTGCCCAAAATCTTCGCTCTGGCCGCTCCTTTGGCCGCAACACGACTCTGCATCAGCCTTTTGCAGGGCAGCGAAGCGGTGCTGATCCCCAGCCGCCTGCAGCTGCATGGGATGACCGACAGCCAGGCGCTCAGCGTATATGGCGTGCTGACCGGGATGGCGTATCCGGCTGGTGTCAACTAAGGGAATACAAATCTTTGAATGTAAAATCCACCTTTACTCTCTCCCCGTCGTATACCCATACCGTATCTATCAGCTTTTCAAGCAATCCCCGATCCAGCTTTTCAATTCTGTTACAGCCCTCCAAACACTCTATCGCTTCATTTACCGATGGTTCTGTTATTTCTATTTGTTTTTTTAATGAAGCAAGTTCTTCTTCGTTTTTCAAAATCTCCGTTTGCAGTGCTGTTTTCCTGGCAAGAAATGCTTCTTTTGTGCAAAGACCCTCTCTATATTCTAAATATGCCTGTCCTTTTGCTGCTTTCCACTGCTCCACTTCCTTTTCTAAGTGCTTCCTGCGTCGCTCGTATTCCCTGAAATCCCTGGGTATTTTCTGTGCTTTCTGTTTTAACGTTTCTGCATGATTAATTTATAGGATGTCAGGGAAGAATAACTTTTTGAGAAATCTT
>CANSWW010000136.1 GCA_947650845.1 uncultured Lachnospiraceae bacterium | reverse complement strand
AGAGGAGATTATGTCCTGGTTTGCCGGCTTTAAGAAGGAGCATGCCGATGAAAATGAAACCGTCCCGTAATGGAAATCCCGGCGCCTGGATCTTGTGCGCCCTGATGTTTCTGATTTCCCTGGCCGTCTGGCCGCATCTGCCGGAGCAGATCCCGCTCCATTTTAACGCCGCGGGCTCTGTCGATGGGACCGGCCCGCGCTTTATGATATTTATGTTCCCGGTTCTCACGGCCTTTCTGCTGCTGGTCGCCGAGGTTTCCCCGCGCATCGACCCGCGGCAGGACAATTACCGCAGGTTTCGCCGGCAATACCGCCAGCTGCATTTTATACTCTCGCTGCTCTTCCTTTTGATCGAGCTGTATACGATTGCCATCTGCTTTCGTCCGGGGCTTACCGAAACGCTGAGCATAGGAACCTGGATGCCCGCTCTCATCGGCGCCCTTTTAGCCTTCTGCGGCAATGCGATGCCCAAGTTCAAATACAATTTCTTTGTCGGCGTCAAAACGCCCTGGACGCTGGCCGATGAAAACGTATGGTACCTCACTCACCGTTTTTCCGGCAAGGTATTCGTCGTCTGCGGCGTCCTGATGATGCTGGCGGCGTTTCTGCCGCCCGACGGAAAAGTCCTTCTGTTCCTTCTCCTGATCGCGGCCATGATCCTGCTGCCCACCCTTTATTCCTATCTTGCGTTTCGCCGCCAAAAGGCCGCCGGCTGCCCGGCCGACGCAGAAGAAGAGTCCGATCAAAACGAGCCGTAAGATCCCGTACGAATGTCGTACCGCCCGGCTTTCCCGGTTACTTGCGCCACGTCATCGGCATAAACAGCACCAGCATCGGGAAAATTTCCAGCCTTCCGGCCAGCATATCAAACATCAGCACATATTTGCCAAGCACCGATAAATCCGCAAAGTTCTGCGCCGGGCCGACGGCGCCCAGTCCCGGACCGATGTTGTTCAGCGTCGCCGCCACTGCCGTAAAGGTGCTTCCAAAATCCATGTTTTCCAGGGAAATAATGAGGACGGAAGCCATAAAGACAATCATATAGGCCGCAAAAAATTTTTCAATCGAATGCAGCACGCCCTGCTCCATCGGCCGCCCTTCAAAATGGACGCGGCGCACGCTGCGGGGATGCATCGCACAACGCAGCTCGTTGCGCACCGATTTAAACAAGACCGCGCAGCGGGAAACCTTAATACCGCCGCCGGTGCTGCCGGCGCAGGCCCCGATAAACATCAGGAGCACCAATATATTCTTGGAGAGCCCCGGCCACCGGTCAAAATCAACCGTTGAAAAGCCCGTCGTTGTGATAATCGAAGCGACCTGAAACGCCACATGGCGAAGCGATTCCATAAACGTCGCAAAATACCCCCGCGTATTCCAGACAATCACCATCACCGCCGCCGCGATGATTCCCAGATAAATCCGCATTTCCTCACAGCGCAGCGCCTGCTTCGGCTTGCGGATCAAAAACAGGTAATACACATTAAAATTGACGCCGAACAGGATCATAAAGATGGTCAGGATCCACTGCTGCAGCGCCGTATAGGAAGCTGCGCTATCATTGAGGATGCCAAAGCCGCCGGTTCCTGCCGTGCCAAAAGACATTGTAAGCGAATCAAACAGCGGCATGCCGGACAAGAGAAGCAGCACAATCTGTACGATCGTCATCGCCAGATAAATTCCGTAAAGGATCTGCGCCGTCTGCTTTACCCGCGGCGTCAGCTTGCCGACCGAGGGTCCCGGGCTCTCGGCCCGCATCAGGTGCATATTGTAGCCGCCGGCCAACGGCAGCACCGCCATCACAAAGACCAGCACGCCCATGCCGCCCAGCCAGTGCGTAAAGCTGCGCCAAAACAGACAGCAGCGGCTAAGCGGCTCCACCGCCCGCAGGATGCTGGCCCCTGTGGTCGTAAAGCCTGAAATCACCTCAAAAAGGGCGTCCGTATAAGACGGGATTTCCCCGCACAGCGTAAAGGGCAGCGCCCCTGCCAGGCTGAGCACCACCCAGCTCAGCGATACGGTCACAAACCCTTCCCTGGCATAAAAGATCTGGTTTTTGGGACGAAAACGCTTCCCGACCCAGCCAATCCCCAGGCACAGCACCATGGTCGCCGCAAAGGCCCAGCCGCTCTTTTCCCCGTAAATCAGCGCCGTAACGCACGGGAGCGCCAGAAAAACGCCTTCAATCTCCAGCACGCGGCACAAAATATAACGTATAATCGAAAAATTCATAGCCCCGCCCCTATTTCAGTATATCCCGGATGTCGTGAAGCCCCGTGTTGGTGGTCACCACCACCACCGTATCTCCTACCTGGATCATATCCTGGCCGCCGGGAATAATCACGCAGTTGCGGCGGCTGATGCAGGCCAGGAGGATATTGGGCTTTAGATTCATCTCCTGCAGCGGTATGCCCACGACCGGTGATTTTTCGTGAATCCAGAATTCCAGCGCCTCCGCCTTGTCGCCGATCAGCTTATAGAGCGTCTCTACGTTGCTGCCTAAGGAGTTGGACATCGCCCGCACATAGCGCACGATATTTTCCGCCGTCGTATAGCGCGGATAAATGATGCTGCCGATATCCAGGCTGCCGATCATCTCGTCATAGGCGATCCGGTGGACACGCGTCACCAGCTTGGCCTTGGACACACTCTTGGCAAACAGGGACAGCATGATATTTTCCTCGTCCACATTGGTCAGCGAGATAAAGGCCTGGGCCTTTTCCAGTCCTTCCTCCATCAGTACGCTGCGATCCGTACCGTCTCCATGGATAATAGACGCCTGGGGAAGCAGCTCGCTTAGCTGCTCGCAGCGCTCACGGTCGCGCTCCACGATCTTCAGCTTGATGCCCATGGCTAATAACTGCTTGGACAGATAATAGGCCGTCGAACCGCCGCCGACGATGATCGCGTCCTTTACGCGCCCGGTCGCCATACCCATTTTTTTGAAAAACTGGATGACGTTGCGCGTCGAGGCTACCACCGAAATCAAATCCTTTTCCTGCAGGGAAAAATTCCCGTCGGGAATGATAACCTCCTCGCCCCGTTCCACCGTGCAGACCAGCACGTCACAGTGGAGCTTCGATGAAATATCCTTCAGGCAGCAGCCCACCAAAATATTGCCGGACTGTAAACGCAGCTTGGACAGCTCCACCCGCCCCTTGGCAAAGGTGTCCACCTCGATCGCCGAGGGGAACTTTAAAAGCCGCGCAATCGCCGTCGCCGCCGTCGCTTCCGGGTTAATGACCATTGCCAGGCCCAGCTCTTCTTTGATAAATTCAATCTCCATACCGTAGACCGGATTGCGTATACGGGCAATCGTATGACAGTTACCTGCTTTTTTGGCGATCAGGCAGCACAGCATATTCATCTCGTCCGAATCGGTCACCGCGATCAACAGATCCGCTTCCTCAATCCCCGCTTCCATCTGCACACTGTAGGTCGCCCCGTTTCCCAGGACGCCCAGGACATCGCAGCTGTCCGTAACCCGCTTCAGGCGCTCGCTTTTGGCATCGATTACCGCGACGTTATGTCCTTCCTTACTTAACTGCTCCGTCAGGGTTGACCCCACGTTTCCGCAGCCTACGATAATAATCTGCATGGTTCCCTCCACACCCACTCCTGAGAGCGGCCGCATTTTTAAGTCGCCCCACAGGGCATGTATCATAACGGCATTTATTATAGCGCTCTTTACGGTAATAATCAAGCTCAAAAAAGGGCGGTTTTCACCGCCCTGCTTGAACTGCTTTCTCCTCTTGCTCCCGCTCGATCCGCCCCTCCTCTTCCAGGTAAAGGGCCGCCAGCCGCTTTCGCGCCCGCGCCATATACACGCGCACATACACGCGTTTAATCCCCATCCGCTCGCCGATTTCGCGGTCATTGTACTGATCCCGGTATTTCAGCGTTAAAAGCTCGCGGTCCTTTTTTGTCAGTCGGCTGAGCGCCCGGTTCAGGCAGCGCACAATACCGTTTTTCCATTCTTTCTTTATATACTGCTCCTCCGGAGAGAGACCGCCCACCGGCTGTCCGGAAAATGTCCGCTCACCCGCCGGTCCCGGGGCCCGTTTCTGCGAAAGCTTGCGCGCCTGATCAAAGGCCACGCTCTGCATCGCTTTACACATATAGCTCAGCTGCTCTTCCAAACACAAAAGCTTCAATTTCTCTACGTTGCGAATCAGGCGAAGAAAACCGTCCTGCACTAAATCCTCTCGCTCATCCCGCCCGATCTGCTCTCCCAGGATCTGCTCCACGATGTAGTCGGCCAGGTTATGCCCCCTTTTGTACAGCATTGTCAAAAGCTCATTTGCTTCTTCATCCCCGTCAATCGGCTGCTTATGGTTCCGATCGTACGCCATCCCCCGTTCTCCTTTATCTTTGCGGTAAAATTTTCCATTTGTACATGGCTTATTCTATCAGACAGGGAAAGGGATGTCAAGACACGCGGGATTACACAAATTGGTTCGTCTTGGGATCGTATCGATAGTCGATACCCGCAAGCTTTTTACACAGCGCCTCCCGGTCTAAGGAAAGCGCCCCGCACAGCTCGTCCAGGCTTGTGTAATAATCCCGCAGCTTCAGGTTTATAAAGCTTACAAGCATCGCCGCATCCTTCGGTATCGTATCCATCTCTTCACTCCTTCCTCGCACAGAGTCCCTCCTGCACAATCCGTCCCTGCAGGCTTTCTCCTTCTACATCTATCAAAATGGTATCGCCCGCGCGCACATTGCCGCCCAAAATCAGCCGCGCGGCCAGCGTTTCCACATGCTTTTTCAAATACCGGTTCAAGGGCCTTGCGCCGTAGACCGGGTCATAGCCGTTCTCGACGACAAACGCCCTGGCCGCCTCCGTCAATCGCACCTTCAGCTCCTGCCCGGCCAGGCGGGCATTGATATTGTCGATCATCAGATCGATGATCGAGGAAATATTCTCCCTCGTAAGCGGCTTAAAGAGGATGATTTCATCCAGCCGGTTTAAAAACTCCGGTCTGAAATGGGCCCGCAGGTCTTTCATTACCGCCTCCTCGGCTTCTTTGCGGATATTGCCGTCCGCGCCGATGCCGTCTAAGAGGTACGGCGAGCCGATATTGGAGGTCATAATCAGTATCGTGTTTTTAAAATCCACCGTCCGGCCCTGGGAATCGGTGATCCGGCCGTCGTCTAACACCTGCAGGAGCACGTTGAACACATCCGGATGCGCTTTTTCGATCTCGTCAAACAGCACCACGCTGTAGGGCTTGCGCCGTACCGCTTCCGTCAGCTGGCCTCCCTCGTCATAGCCCACATATCCGGGAGGCGCTCCGATCAGGCGCGATACGGAGTACTTCTCCATATATTCGCTCATATCGATCCGCACCATGTTGCTCTCATCGTCAAACAGGCTGGCGGCCAGCGTCTTTGCCAGCTCTGTCTTGCCGACGCCGGTCGGCCCTAAAAACAGGAAGGAACCAATCGGCGCGTTCGGATCCTTGATGCCGGCGTTGGAACGGATAATGGCCTCCGTGACCTTCGAAACGCCTTCGTCCTGTCCCACGACCCGCTTATGCAGCTCCTCTTCCAGATGCAGGATCTTCTGGCGCTCGCCTTCGGTCAGCTTTGCCACCGGGATACCGGTCCAGCGGGAGACGATCCGCTCGATCTCCTCCTCGGTGACCGCCTCGCGCACCAGGGAGAGATCCTGGCCTCCCAGGCGCTCTTCCTCGGCTGCCAGCTCCTTTTTCAGCTCCGGCAGGCGGCCGTACTGCAGCTCCGCCGCCTTGTTTAAGTCGTAATCCTGGGTCGCCGCCTGAATCTGCCGGTTTACCTCGTCAATCTCCTCACGCAGGCGCGACAGCTTATCGACGCTGCTCTTTTCATTGTCCCACTGCGCCTTCATCCGGCCGAATTCATCGCGCAGCTCGGCCAGCTCTTTCTGCAGCGCCTCCAGGCGGTCGCCGCTCAAACGGTCGGTTTCTTTTTTGAGGGCCGCCTCCTCGATTTCCAGCTGCGTAATCTTGCGCGACAGCTCGTCTAGCTCGGCCGGCATCGAATCCAGCTCCGTCTTTACCAGCGCGCAGGCCTCATCCACCAGGTCGATCGCCTTATCCGGCAGGAAACGGTCGGTAATATAGCGCCCGGAAAGCGTGGCCGCGCTGACCAACGCGCCGTCGGTGATCTTTACGCTGTGAAATACCTCGTAGCGCTCTTTTAAGCCGCGCAGGATCGAAATCGTGTCCTCCACGGTCGGCTCATCCACCAGCACCGGCTGGAAACGACGTTCGAGGGCTGCGTCCTTCTCGATATATTTGCGGTACTCATCGAGCGTCGTGGCCCCGATGCAGTGCAGCTCGCCGCGGGCCAGCATGGGCTTTAGCATATTGCCGGCATCCATCGCCCCGTCGGTCTTGCCGGCGCCCACAATCAGGTGCAGCTCATCGATAAAAAGGATGATCCGGCCTTCGCTGGCCCGCACCTCTTCCAAAACGGCCTTCAGGCGCTCTTCAAACTCGCCGCGGTATTTGGCCCCGGCTACCAGCGCGCCCATGTCCAGGGAAAAGACCGTTTTGTTCTTCAGTCCCTGCGGGACGTCGCCGCGGACAATCCGCTGCGCCAGCCCTTCCGCCACGGCCGTCTTGCCGACGCCGGGCTCTCCGATCAGCACGGGATTGTTTTTGGATTTGCGCGACAAAATCCGCACGACGTTACGGATCTCCGCATCGCGGCCGATGACCGGGTCAAGCTTCTGCTCCCGCGCCCGCTCCACCAGATCCGTCCCGTATTTCTTCAGCGTATCATAGGTGGCCTCCGGATTGTCGCTCGTCACCTGCTGGCTGCCGCGCACGGTGGACAGCGCCTGCAAAAAGGTTTCCTTGTCGATTCCGTAGCGGCGAAAGATCTCCTTCACCGCCCGGTTCGGCGCTGCCAGCATCGACAAAAACAGATGCTCTACCGACACATACTGATCGCCCATGCGCTTGGCCTCATCCTCGGCATTCAGCAATACCTGATTTAAATCCGCGCTGATATAAAGATTGCCGCCCGAGACCTTTGTGCGGCTGTCAAGCGCCTTTTCCAGACTTTCGGAGAAGGATGCCTCCTCTACCCCCATTTTAATTAGAAGCTGACGGATCAGGCTGTCCTCTAAGCCCCACAGGCTTGCTAAGAGGTGCTCCTCATCGATCTCCTGATTGCCGTATTGGTAAGCCAGCTTTTCACAGTTCTGGACTGCCTGCACGGAATTCTGCGTAAATTTGCTGATATTCATCGAAAAACCTCCTTACTCTTTCTCATGTTTTCAGAGCATTTTAGGGACTGTTGCGGTGTTTATAAGAATTATTAGCCACCTAGCTTGTCGAGTGCTAATTTCTATATGTATGGTATACCACGTTTTCCGGAAAAAGAAAAGGGGGGAATCGAAAATTTCTTTGAACTTTTTGTGACGGGGCGGCCGACGGCCGCATCGTTCAAACGCCTCTCTTCGCATCCTGCGAAAAAACACATAATTTCAGACTATTTGGGGAAGAATTGACAGCGGCAGATTTTCGCAGTATAGTAAAGGAAGCAAAAGGATATACCTCTATGCCCTGAGAACACGGGCAAAAATAAGGAAAGGAGCATTTCTAT
>CANSWW010000135.1 GCA_947650845.1 uncultured Lachnospiraceae bacterium | reverse complement strand
ATGGGCAGGGCAAGCCCGCCGTATTCGGAAATCACGGCGGCCCGCAGGCCGCAGGGGTTTACGGCGGGAAATGAGCCGGAGGCCGCGCATCCATCTGCCTGGGACAGAGCTTCTTCGGGAAATTCCCGGCTTTCGCTGTTGATCTGCGGGCAGGTTAAGGGCCGGAAATAATTATGAACGCTTCGCATATCGCCGCCCCGGCAGTCAAACCAGCCGCTGGCCTGGTCAATGATGCGCGTCGAATCAAGCGAGCGGGCCAGCGCGGTCACCCGCCCGGTGTCAAACTGCCCCCAGCCCTCATTAAAAAGAACCCAGCTGGCAATGCAGGGACAATTATAGAGATGCTCGATGGTATGCCGCAGCTCGCGCAGCCATTCAGCCCGTCCCGCAGAGGAGGTGCGCCCGGTGGCCCTGCGGCGCTCGCCGGGCCGGGCCCCGTAGGGCGGAAATACGGTCGGCAGGTAGCAGACGCGCGTCATATCATAGGCGGAACCGCCGTTTACGATG
The DNA here is from genome assembly GCA_947650845.1 of uncultured Lachnospiraceae bacterium. GTDB lineage: Bacteria > Bacillota > Clostridia > Lachnospirales > Lachnospiraceae > RGIG7193. Next base: position 7,201 of record CANSWW010000135.1, on the reverse strand, counting down.
TCCTGCCAGACGAGCATCCCCAGGCGGTCACAGTGGTAATACCAGCGCAAAGGCTCAAGCTTACAGTGCTTGCGCAGCATGTTAAAGCCGGCGTCTTTCATGGTCCGGATGTCATAGATCATTGCCTCGTCGCAGGGAGCGGTATAGAGGCCGTCGGGCCAGTAGCCCTGGTCGAGGACGCCGTTCTGGAAGTAGGGGATATGGTTCAGGCACAGCCGGGCAATCCCCTGCGCGTCGCGTTCAACCGAAAAACAGCGCATGGCGAAATAAGAGCTGACACAGTCGCTGGCAGGCACAAGAAGGCGCAGCTCCAGATCGTATAAAAAAGGATTCTCCGGTGTCCAGGGAGTGAAATTGTGGATAACCAGGGAAAAATCCGTCGAAGCGGTGGATAACGTGGTAACAACCCGTCCCTGGGACAAGACGCGGGCCTCCATGCGGATTGAGGATGGGGCGGAGGCCGGAGCGCCGTCCGGGGACGTGATTCCCTGGCGGAGCGATACCCGGACATGAAGGGCTTCCCGGTCATAGTCCGGAGTTAGACGGATGTGTTCGATGTAGGTTTCAGGAACCCATTCCATCCAAACGGTCTGCCAGATCCCGCTCTGCGCCGTATAGAAAATCCCGCCCCGATCAAGCATCTGCTTGCCGCGGCTGTGAAAGCTCCGATCGCTGTCATCCTGACAGGAAACGCGCAGCGTATTTTCACCCGGACGGACAATCCCCGTAATATCAAAGGAAAAGGGGAGATATCCGCCGCGGTGGCGGCCGGCTTCCTGTCCGTTTATAAAGACGCGGCAGCGCTCATCCACCGCGCCGAAATGGAGCAGGAGCCGCCTGCCGGCGGGGCACTCCGACAGATGAAAACGGCGGCGATAGTGCAGGGTCTGTCCCGGCAGCAGCTGTCGGCCCACGCCGGAGAGCGGCGCTTCCGGGGAAAAGGGCACAAGAATGCGGCCTCTTGCAAGCAGGGTACGGCGCTTCGTAATGGCATAATCCCACAGGCCGTTGAGACAGATGAAGCTATCGCGTCTCATCTGCGGGCGAGGATATTCCTGCCGGACGTTTTCCGGGGAGACCTGCGCGCTCCAGGGCGTATCAAGCGGCTGCAGGACATTCGTTTTTTTGTTGACAGAAAGAGCCTTTAAGGCATTTTTTATATTCATGGGCATCTCCTTACCGGGGTACATGTAAACCGTATGTATGCGGCGACGGCATGTGTCATGGTACTTTAGAGTATACAAAAAAGACGCGGCAAAAACAATGAAAAATTACCAATTTCAGGGTGTGGAAAGCCGGCTTTATATGGTATACTGTTAGAGGATACAAGACAACCCCCACCTGCGCCGCCGGCGCACCACACAGGCAAGGAGGAGGAAAACAGGATATGAAGAAAAGAACAAAGCTGGCATTGGGCGCGGCGGCCCTCTATACGGCGGCGATCACGCCGCGCCTGTTCCATCGGCCGAAGCGGATGCCGGAGGTATATTACGCGCACCGCGGCCTGCATGACAATACGGGCGACGCTCCGGAGAATACGCTGGCCGCTTTTCAAAAAGCGGTCGAGCGGGGCTATGGGATTGAATTGGACGTGCAGGTGACCGGCGACGGGCAGGTGGTCGTGGCGCATGATTTTAACCTTGAGCGTCTCTGTAGCGTTGACCGCGATATCGATACGCTGACCTATAACGAGCTGTGCCGCTATCCGATTTATGAAAGCGGGCAGACCGTTCCGCTGTTTGCGGATGTGCTGAAACTGGTGGACGGGAAAGTGCCCCTGATCGTCGAGCTGAAATACAAAAACAGCCGTAGTCTGGTCTGCGAGCTGACAGATCGTCTGCTTCGCGACTATCATGGCGTGTACTGTGTGGAGTCGTTCCATCCGGCGGCGGTATTCTGGTATCGACTGAACCGTCCGGAGGTTTGCCGCGGGCAGCTGTCGAGCAACTTTATGAAGCATGACGGGAAGCGGTCGCCGATGCATTTTATCATGCGCCATCTGCTGACCAATTTCCTGACAGCCCCGGATTTTATCGCCTACGATTGCCGGGATAAAAGGGCGCTCTCTCTGACGCTGTGCCGCAGCCTCTTTGGCTGTCCGGCGGTGGCCTGGACCGTGGAGAGCAGGGAGCAGCTGGAAAGCTGTCGGGACTTCTTTGATTATTTTATTTTTGAAGGGTTTGAGCCGTAGTGTCTTGACAGGATATAATCCGGCAGGACACTGGAGGGAGGAACAGAAATGGAATGCAGAACAGATCTTGAGGCTTTGCAAGAAAAATATCAAAAGATCATGGCGAAGTTTACCTATCAGGGCAAGGAGCCGGAGGCCAAAGAACGGCTGCGGTGTTTATTCCACAACCAGATGACGTTTGTTTCCTCCCTGGCCCCGGGGGCGGAGGACTGGAATGCCTGGACCGAGGAATGCATCCAAAATGCGGATTGGCCCGGACTGTGCCGGGTCATTAACCAGCGCAATAAGAGTGCGATGATGCCGAATATCTAAGGCGGGTATAACTATGAAAAAAATGTCCACTGTGTGTTGGAGAGTTTTTTATGCGGTAACATGGAGGCCATGGAGCGGATTTTGCCCCTGCGGCTTGCCCAGGTAAAGAACTGCCACGCCCCGTTTTTCCCCGCGGCCGCTCATGTGCTGATCGGACTGTGGTACAAGGATAAAACGGTGCTGGAGTGGGCCGTTCCCGAGGCGGAACAGTTTTTAAATCGGAAAAAGTCCACTATGCTGGAAAAGGGAATCGTCTCGTTCCTGCTGGATTTAGTGAGCGGGGATATGAACAAAGGCAGTGAGGATTTGCTGGCAGTGTGCAAGGGCCTTCCCAAGGATAAGAAATATGTGCTGGGGGCCCGTCCTTTCTGTACCTATGCCCATGGGCTTTACTGCCTGGCCCAATTGTTGCTGCCGGCGGATACATTTCAGGCGCTGAAAATGCCGGGATATAAGAATTTTCTACCCGAGTTTGCGCTGTGGCGGCGGGAGCATCCTTCTCCGGATTTGTCCCTCTGGTTCTGTTATCCGGAGGGCATGGCTGCGTTTAACGATATCTATGCGGCGCCGCCGCCCAAGCTGGTTCTCTGGGCGCCTGCGCCGGAGGATGAGAAGCAGGAGTGGCTGGCCCATGGCGTAAAGTGGGTTGACGGCTATGTGGATGAGCTTTGGGATATGGGAACATCAACATGGGAAAAGTTGCTGCGTTAATCTCTTACGAGGTCAACCGTCGCTATGTCGGCAGCGGCGCTTTTACCTTGTCCTGATTTTTAGATTGAAAAAAACTCAAAGGAAAGCTGCCCATCCGTCCACCTCTCCTGCCGGGCCTCGCAAACAACGTCGTCCGGCTCACCGGTCCCGATCAAAAACGGCGAATGCGGATCATGCCGGCGGCGGTTGCGTGCAACTGCCGCCGGGTCATTATTGGCATAACAATAGCGGCACAGATGAGGGCAGGTATCGTACATGCCGATATCGCTGCCCATAAAGCAGGCGCATTCCTTTCGGGGCGATTTGTGTTTCGGCGCATGAAGCGGGGTCTGCAGGGCCGTTTCATAGGTTTCGATCGTCATGCAGCCCCGGCAGTCGGCGCCATAAGGAGCAAGCTCATCGCCCTCGGCGCAGGGCTTGAGGACCATATCGTAGCGCCCTGCGATGCGGATCATTTCCTTTCCCAGCGTCAGGCGGTCGGCGGGGCTTACTTCCCGGGCCTCGGGGAAATTGCGCCGCACCTTCCGGTAGAGATCGATAAAGCTGATTACACAGGTATGGGTAAAACCGGCAAGAGAGGCGGCGATTTTTTCAAAGGCGCGCAGATGATACTCCATGCTGTAAACGTCCGAGAGAAAGATCGGGTCATAGCGCCATCCCAGGCAATGCGCGCCTAAGCGGCCGGACAATTCCTGAAACGATTGAATCACCGCCCATTTATTCGGTACATGCGGCTCAATCGCTCGTCCGTAGGGAGTGATGGTCACGAACCAGTACTGCCCGTAAGGATGAAGGCGTTCCATATAGGGGAGCATGGGCGACGGATTTTTGGTGCAGAAGGCGATGAGGTCTACCACTTCCGGATCCAGCCTGTACCGGGTAACCTGATGGAAGTTATATGGATTGCGCACAAGGACATAGCCCTCCTGCAGGCGGTTGGCAAACCACGGGGCATAGAAGGCGGGGATATCGGTACGCAGGCCGGTCTGGATAATCATGGGCGAGCTCTCCTTTTGTCTGGACATGGGGGTCGTTGCGGGCAGCTATAGGTAGTGTAACACGGTTATTCAAATTCGACAACTCTGCGTGTTTCCTTCCTACAGGCTCTGACCCGACAGAAAAGAGGAATAAAGAGCGGAGTGCAAAAGAATTAGGGAATAAAAATGGCGCTTTATCGATATGTGCAGGGGAAAATGCTTGCGGATAAAATGAATTACATTTTTCTGGATGAGATTCAACATGTCGCGCAGTACGAAAAAGCGGTGGACAGTCTGTTTCTTAAAAAAACGCGGATGTATACATCACCGGCTCCAACGCATACTTTATTTCCGGCGAGCTGGCAACGCTGCTTTCAGGGCGGTATGTGGAACTGAAAATGCTGCCGTTGTCGTTCAAAGAATATGCAAGCGCCTTTGACAAAGGAGTAAGTAAGGAAGAGCTCTATCGAAACTATGTATATAACCGTTCCTTTCCCTATACGGTTTCGCTGTCCGCCAGACGGAATATCCATGCCTATCTGGACGGCTTGTATCATACGGTCGTCCTGAACGATATTGTGGCACGGAAAAAGGTGTCCGACCCGGCCATGCTGAAAAGCATTCTCCGGTTTCTGTTTGGCAATATAGGAAACCTTCTGTCCGCCAAAAAGATAGCGGATACTATGACGAGCGCGGGACGGAAAATATCCAATCATACATCTGCTGGGTACGGCAGGTGTGGACCAGGGGCATATACTGGAAAATATTGTATACCTGGAGCTGCTGCGGCGTGGTTTTCGCGTGTTTGTCGGCAAGGCCGGCTCGGCAGAGGTGGACTTTGTGGCGCAGGATTATGAAGGCGCGGTCGAGTATTACCAGGTAGCATGGTCGGTTCGCGAAGAGCGAGTCCTGAAACGAGAACTGAATTCACTGGACTTAATCCAGGACCACAACCCGAAGTATCTGATTACGATGGATCAAGATCCGCCGGTTTCGTACAACGGGATCCGGCAGAAGTATGCGCTGGACTGGCTTCTTGGAAAAAGGGAGCGCTAAGCTGCCAAAAACATACAAACAAAAAATGTCCTTTGACCGGTACCGCCATACGCGGTGCGGGCCGAAGGACATTTTTTTCCGTTCAACGACCGGGTTGAAGGGAGTTTTTGGCATTGGAGTTTTGCCTGCGGGCATGTTAAGATAAAGCCACAACACAGGAGCGTGCACAATACTGTAGGTGATAAAAATGAAGGAGAAGCATCGAATACTGCTGAAACGTTTGGATCGGCCGGAGTATCAGACCGGCGAGACACTGGCGGATTTTATGGGGATAAGCAGCAAAACGGTACGACTGTTGATTCGGGAGATCAACGAGGAGCTGGAGGGAGCGGCAATCGTTTCCCGCCGCCGTGTCGGATACCGCCTGGAGATTTCGGATCGGGACCGTTTTGAGCGTTTTATAGGAAAGACCCGGGACCGACAGCTTCCGGCGACGCCGCAGGAGAGGATCGCGTATATTTTGGAAGTTCTGTTAAAGGAAAGGCAGTTTATAAAGCTGGACGATCTAAGCGAGCGGCTTTACATTTCCAAAAAAACGCTTTCGCGGGAATTAAAGGAAGTGGAGGCCCGGCTGACGGCCTACGGTCTGCGGCTGGTGCGCCGTCCGGGGTATGGGATCGCGGCCGAGGAAAACGACAATATTGTAATCGATTCATCGACCAGCGGGCTGGCGGTCCGGATGCTGGAACTGGTAAAGAGCGCTTTTTCCTACGATTTTCTGGAGGATCTGGAGCTGAGGATGGCGCTTTGCCAGCATCTGCTCCCCTTGAAGGTACGTATGGGCTGCGGCCTGAGCATGAAAAATCCGCTATTGAAGGAAATCCGCGAAAAATACCCCCTGGCCTATGCCATGGCGGCGCATGCAACGATTGCGGTAGAGCAGGAATATGGCGGCCGTATGGCCGACGACGAGATCGGCTATATCGCGCTTTTGTTTGCTCTGGCTCTGGAGCGGCGGCGGACGGAGATTGCAAAGAAAAATATTCTTCTGGTGTGCGCGTCGGGACATGGGACGGCGGAGCTTATGAAATACAAATATCGGCAGGAATTTGGCAGATATCTGCAGCATGTGGAAACCTGTGATGTCAATCAGCTGGAAACCATAAATTTCGACTGCTTTGATTATGTGTTTACAACCGTGCCGATTCGGATTCCCGTACCAATCCCGATTGAAGAGGTCGGCTCGTTTCTGGAGGAGGGAGAGATCCGCAGGATCCGGAAAATGCTGGGGCCAAAACAGAGAAGGCGGATTCGCGGCTATTATCCGGAAGCCTTGTTTTTTCCCGGCCTTGAGGCCGACGCCAAAGAGGAGGCGCTGCGCCGGATGTGCGCCCGGATGACGGAGGTTTGCGGTCTTGCGCCGATGAGTCGGTGTGCAAACGGGAGCGGCTGGCGCAGACCGCGTTTGGCAATCTGGTAGCTTTGCCGCATTCCTATGAGGCAATGAGCGAACGGACCTACGCCTGTGTGGCGGTGCTGAAGGAGCCGATTCTGTGGGACGGCCAGCCGGTGCAGGCGGTGTTCCTTCTGTCGATTGAAAAGAAGAAAAATAAAGAACTGCAGCATTTTTTCCAGGTGACGATGCGGTTTTTATCGGATCGGACAAAGATACAGGGACTGATACGCCGGCGCGACTACGCGTGGCTCATGGAGATGCTGGAAAAGATAGAGGACGGAATCATAGAGGAGGAGCAAAAAAGTGAATGATCGGGATTATGAGCAGGCATTTCAGCTGATTTTGAAGGCGGGAAATGCCAGGACGGCGGCCCTAATGGCAGTGGAAGCGGCCAGAGAGGGCGACTTCGCGGAGGCTAAGGTGCGGATGCAGGAAAACGAGAGGGAGCTGCATGAAGCGCACGCGCTGCAGCTGGCAATGATCCAGCAGGAAGCAGGCGGAGAGCCGGTGCCGGTCAATGTGGTGCTGGTGCATGCCCAGGATCACTTGACGATGGCG
>CANSWW010000134.1 GCA_947650845.1 uncultured Lachnospiraceae bacterium | reverse complement strand
ATCCAATGCCGGCGCCCAGAGCATCATAGAACCCAAGAGACTCGGTTTTTCCTCTGTGACGAACGAGGCGGAAAACTATAAGCGGATGCGGTCCGGGGTAATGGACGAGGTGAAGCGCATTTTCAAGCCGGAGTTCTTAAACCGTGTGGACGAAACCATTGTTTTCCATGCCTTGACGAAGGAGCACATGGGCCAGATTGTCGATATCATGCTGGATACCTTGTGCAAACGCACGCGTAGCCAAATGAACATTTGTTTAGAAGTGGATGGGGCTGCCAAGACGTTCCTGGTCGGCAAGGGCTACGATGAAAAATATGGGGCCCGTCCGCTGCGCCGCACGTTGCAGAGCGAAATCGAGGACCGGCTGGCGGAGGAGATTCTGGACGGCCGCATCGGAGACGGAGACACCGTATTTGTTACCTGTGGGGAAGATAAGTTATTATTCAGGAGGAAAGAAGCATGTCAGTCGTGACAGAACTGATCGTAAACGAGGGAAACGGTTGTCTCAGCTTTGGCAATTATGAGCTGAGCGCCAAGAAAAAGCTGGACAACTATGAGGTAGGCGGCGATCTGTACAAGGTAAAGACCTACTGCGATATCACAAAGCTTGAAAAAAACGGATTATTCCTGTATGAGTCGGTTCCCGGTACGGCAGTTCATCAGTTTGCCATGGATGAAACGGGTGTGACCTTTACGGTAGAGGCGGCGAACGATTGCCAGATTACGCTGGGTCTGGAGGAAAACCAAGAGTATATGGTAATGGTCGACGACGAGGACTTAGGCCCGATGATTACCAATATGGGCGGAAAGCTGTCCCTGAGCCTGGAAGTGGAGAACGGCGTGGCGCGGACCGTGCGCGTGCGCAAGTAAGAAGGGCTTTATGGCAAAGGAAAAAGCAACCATATTTTTCTGTAAGGAATGCGGATACGAATCTTCCAAGTGGCAGGGGCAGTGCCCCGGCTGCAAGGAATGGAATACGATGGTGGAGGCGCCCAAAGCGCCCCGCAGCGCAGGACGGGCAGGAGCAGGCAGCCGGAGCACAGTCTCCGGCTTTGCCGCCAAGGGAAGCGCTCCGCGCACGTTAAAAGAGATTACGGCCGACACGGCGGTGCGCGTGGATACGGGATTTCCGGAATTAAACCGGGTGCTGGGAGGCGGAATTGTGGCCGGCTCCCTCGTCTTAGTAGGCGGGGATCCGGGAATCGGCAAATCGACGCTTCTTTTACAGATGTGCCGCAACCTGTCCGCAGCCGGCATCGAGGTACTGTACATCTCGGGCGAGGAATCCCTGCACCAGATCAAGCTGCGCGCGGACCGTATGGGTGAGTTTTCGGACAAGCTGTCGCTTCTGTGCGAGACCGCTCTGGACCGCATCGAGGCCGTCATCGAGGAGCGCCGGCCGCAGGCCGTTATCATTGACTCGATCCAGACGATGTTTCGCGACAGCGTGGACGCCGCGCCGGGAAGCGTCAGCCAGGTGCGGGAATCGACAATGGCGCTTTTGCAGCTGGCCAAGGGACTGGGGATTCCGATCTTTATCGTCGGCCATGTGACCAAGGAGGGGACGGTAGCCGGCCCGCGGATGCTGGAGCACATGGTAGACACGGTTCTTTACTTTGAGGGCGACCGCCACGCGTCCTACCGGATCCTGCGCGGGGTAAAAAACCGCTTCGGCTCCACCAACGAGATCGGTGTCTTTGAGATGCGCAGCGACGGCCTGCACGAGGTGCCAAACCCGTCCCAATATCTGTTGAACGGCCGACCGCAGAGCGCGTCCGGCTCGGTCGTAACCTGCGCGATGGAGGGCACGCGCCCCTTGCTTCTGGAAATCCAGGCTCTGGTATGCCGCACCAATTTCGGCCAGCCCCGCCGCACGGCGGCCGGTACGGATTACAATCGTGTAAATCTTTTGATGGCTGTCCTGGAAAAACGGCTGGGGCTGCGCCTGGGAGAATGCGACGCCTACGTGAACATTGCGGGCGGCATGCGTATCAACGAGCCGGCGCTTGACTTGGGGATTGTCATGGCGTTGGTTTCCAGCTACCGCGACCTGTGTATCGCCGACGATATGATGATTTTCGGCGAGGTGGGGCTTTCCGGCGAAGTGCGGGCGGTCAGCCTGGCCGACCAGCGGATCGCGGAGGCGGAGCGTATGGGTTTTTCCGCCTGCATCCTGCCGCGGGGATCGATGCAGCATTTGCGAAAAGGCGGGAAGATGCGCCTGATTGGGGTAAGCAGCGTGGCGGAGGCGATGAAAGTGCTGTGACTTTCGGGTTTTGGAAAGGCGGGATTACCTGCGTAAGGTAATCTCGCCTTTGGGCGGAAGCTGCAGGAGATCCTACAGATTTTTTGCGATTTATAGATCCGGCTCTTGACACGGCTACATTCTTATGATATAACTATAAAGCGGTTGAAAAACCGGCCTAGGGGCATAGTTTAACGGTAAAACAGTGGTCTCCAAAACCATCGTTGTGAGTTCGATTCTTACTGCCCCTGCTACAGAGGAAACCTCGCGGATATCGGATCCGCGAGGTTTTTTGGTATGGCGGGCGCGTCCATGTTCTGAGGTGAAAGTCCACATAGGCTTAGCGGCCAACGGACTTTCTTAGCGGAAGGATATCCGGATTTTTGGATTTAGTCCGGATGGCGGAAAGGAGAGGCCGTATGACAATGGCAAACAAAAGAGCAGACAAAGAAAAAGCGGAGCAATCCAAAAAATTTCTGTTGGATATCGTGGAGGGATACTGCCGGGTGACCGAGGATGAGAAGAAGGAGGGCCTGAATCAAGGCTCTCTGAAGTTTTTGAAGGGCACCATGGTACGAGCGGTCGTATTGTCCGCGAATCCGCAGAAAAAAAGAACGGCATATACGTTTCGTAATTATTTTGAGAAAATGATTTTGCCAAAAGAGTATGATCGTCTGATTTCGTATACGGATCCCGAACGAAATTTGGACGCATTTTTGGCAGACCCGTATTTTTTTGAGGAGGAGGTAACAGGCGCCGCTTGTATGGACGGCGGACAGGGGCGCCCTTTGGATGTGGATTTTGGGCGGGCCGAGGGGGAGCTGCTGCCGTTTCTTTTGCTTCGGGATTTGCAGAAGCATGTGGAGCTGCAGCTGGAGACTTACCTGAAGCAGAAGGGTCCGGATTTTTATGGATCGGGAGACGAAAGCGCTGCGGGAACCGCCGCAGAGCGGCAGGCCGTGAATGCCAAGGAGGAGAAGTATTTAGATTTTGTGTATGCGCTGCAGTATTACGAGATTTTTATGGAAGCATTCCGGGAGCGACTCCTGGATCCTGCGCTGTGGGCTCAGGAAGAGGAGGCATTTCGGGCGCTGCAAGAGTGCGAAGGGCGATGGGCGGAGTGCAGGGAGAAGGCGGAGAGGGTACGACAGGGGGAGCAGCTTCTTGAGAGGACGCGGGAATGTATGGCGGTTCTTCGTAAGAAGCGCATGGGCGTCCTGTATGGCGTTCTTTATCTGTATCATTATATTAACCTGATGGCATTGCTGCGACTGCTGGTGATTGCGGAATACGTCAATATCCATCACAGTTATACAGGCGTTAGGGATGAGCGGGAGAAAGCGCGGCGGAGAAGGGATGTGGAGCAGCTGGTTACAAAGGAGCTGCGGGGCCTTGACCTGTTTTTCTTTCATTATCGCGATAATCCCAATCTGGCCGTTCTATTTCGGGAGTTGGCGATGACGGCAGAGAAGCGGAGCCTGATACCGGATCCGGAGAACCCGGAGGAAATGGGGGAATTCCATGATAACCTGGAGGCGTACGTGACGCAAATCCGTGAGAAGAAAGCGGGCGAGCGGGACGCGGCACAGGAAAGGCGGCTCGTGAAAAGCCAGATTTTATTGGCGGAGCCGTTGCTGTGTAAATTGGAAAAAGTAAACGGGCAAAATAAGAACATAAAAGAGGAGTTGTTGCAAAACTAAGGTTTTATACAGAGCTTGGTATCTATTGCGCTACACGCATTGCCATATTTCGTATGAAAGCCGATGGTTTGCAGCGGCTTCTTTTTGCTTGCAAAAAAAGCGGAGTTTCGGTGAAAGAATCCGGGCGGGGGCTTGCTATAATAGTAATTGTAAAAACCGGTGATGAGAAAGGCGGAGGTATGAGCGAATTATTATGGAAGATTTACGAACGAATTGTGAGTGAAGAAAGCGATGCGTACGAGGGGAGGAAGCGGAGCGAGGAGCGCATCGAGGAGCTGATCCAAAAGTATGCGGCGGATTTTAAGCAGGAGGAAACGGAGGCGGTAAGGACGCTGGCCTATGCGGCGGCCCTGAAGGCGGAGCAGGAGGGCTTTCGCCTGGGTGTGCGGTTTGCGGTGCGGCTTTTTATGGATTGGTAGGTTTTGCGGGATCGGCAGAAGCTGCAGGATCGGCGGAAGCTTTCGGATTGATTCCCTATGGATGGGGAGGCTAAGGCCGGACCTACAGGGCCTTTATAATCCGCAGAAGCCGTTCCTTATTTTCAAGATCCAGCTTTGCCACCGCGCGGGCGATTTCATTCTCAAGGGCCAGCGACGGATTCCCGTACTGGTTGGACAAAAGATAGTCTACGCTGGTACCCAGGGCGTTGGCAATGGCTAACAAGGCGTTCAGGGAGAGATGGGTATAGTTGTTCTCAATATTGGAAATATGGGACGTGTTACAGCCGACCAGATCCGCCAGATTGTCCTGGGTCAAGCCGCTTGCCTGGCGGAGCTTCTTTATTTTGGCGCCGAGCTGGGCGTAATCGATTTCCTGTTGGATGCTCTGAACACAGTCATAAACGAAAGCGGATGGTGGTACACAGGCACATCCGGAGGACAGGCTGTTTTCAGCGGAATCGCCCTTGGCGACGGCCCTTTTTCGTCCCTGGAGAATTTTGCGGCCGAGTATACCGGTGAGAATACCTGGCGCGTGACGGCGGATTTTTACCTCTCCGACGGCACCTTGGGCCCCGAACGGTGGTACGGCTGGCGGATGACGGCGGATCTTGTACGCAACCCGAACAGCTGCTTTGACGGGTACAGTGTGACGGGGCTGGATTTTACGCGGACGGATACGCAGTGGAAGCAGGCGTATCAGGATCTGGTCCGGAGTCTTTCCGAGGACTGGGGAAGCGGCGAGTACTTCCGTATAAGCCTGTTTTATCTGGACGACGACGCGATCCCGGAGCTTTGTATTGAGGAGCCCGAATATCAGCGAAGCGTGGTTTTTGCGACGTATCACGACGGCCGGTGCACCTGGTTCGAGGACGGAGCCATGTATCTGTACGGCGCGAAGTATATGCCGGGGACGGGGCTGCTTCAGGTAAATCTGGCATCGTTGACCGAGGAGGAAGGAGTGGCGGAGCCTGTGACGTGGTATGGCGAAGATGTGTATCAGCTAACAGGCAATGAGTTTCAGCAGATCGGAGAAGCATTCTATGAGACCGTCTGGAAAGAAAGCTTAGAGGTCGTAATCAAAAGCGTGTGGAATGGCCAGGAGGTAACGAAGGAGGAGTATGATTCGAAACAGGACGAAATCTTTCCGAGAGACCTGGCGCGGCCGGTTGACTCGGACGGCGAGCTGGGCGGCTGGGATATCGAGCTCTTTCTGTCCCTTATGAGCCGGTGACAGGCGGGCGGGAAGGGTTCCAGGACGTATGGCTTCGGCATAGCAAAAATCGTATTTATGGAAGGAAGCGGGAGATGTTTTGTAAAAAATGCGGAAACAAGGTAGCGGATGGCGCGGCGTTTTGCAATAAATGCGGCGCTCCGCTGAAGGCAGAGGCGGGGACGACGGGAAACGGCGCTTCGCGGGCGTTCGGGAAAAAAGCGGCTTTCCTGGCGGTCGGCGCTATCGTCGTGGTATTAGCGGCGGCGATTGGCGGCGGTATGCTATTTGGAGGAAAGGGGGATGCTGATCCGAAGCATTCTGCCTCAATGACGGCGTCGGAGAGCGCCGGACGAGAGGAAACCACGGGCGGTAAAACGGCAGAGGGCGAAATAGCAGAGGGCGAAACGGCAGAGGGAGGAGCAGGGAAAGCCGGTGAGCCGGATGGCTTGCCCCGGACGACGGACGAAGCGGCGGCCGGCGTATATTCGCAGGAGCTGCGGATCGAGGAGCATGAAAAGCTGCAAATGGCGCTGAAGATGCTGGCATATTCGCTTGCCGAGTATAATGAGGCGTATGGGTCAACGCAGGAGAATGTGGCGCGGCTGTTTGCGGGAGACTGGACGATGGCTCGTGAATTTATCTACAATTATCTCTATTATACGGAAACATGGGAGGAATCGAAGTCGCCGTTGTATATTGACCAGTTCAGGAACGTGCGGATGGTGTATGCCAGCAGTAACAGCGTGTCGGTGGGGCTGGATGCTTCCCAGCTGGAGTATGTCGCTTCGTCTTTGACCGGGAGCGGCTGGCATTTAAACTCTGTGAACGATATCGTGCCGGAGGGAACGGAGACTATGTTTATAGCAGGGGAGGAGGATGCCTGGAAGTCGGCCGTGTTCAATTTGGAATTACACGACACGCCGGGCTTTTCGATGGAGAATTTTGTGACCGAATATACCGGCGAGGGTACTTGGCGCGTGACGGCGGATTTTTGGCTTCCCGAGGGCTTCTATGGCCCCGAACGGTGGTATGGCTGGCGGATGACGGCGGAGATTGCGGACAACCCGGACAGTTGCTTTGACGGGTACAGCGTGACGGAGCTGGATTTCGCGCGGACGGACCTGGAATGGAAGCAGGCGTATTGCGACCTGGTCCGGAGCCTTTCCGGCCAGTGGGAAGGCCAGAGTACGAGTAATCGTACCATCATTCCGTTTTATCTGGATGACGACGCGATCCCGGAGCTTTTGATCCTGTCCGACATGGGCGAATCCATTTTTGCGACCTGCCACGACGGCCGGTGCGCCTGGCTCGAGACGGGCCTTCTGATTTACGATCTTCAATATATACCGGGGACAGGGATGTTTCTGATGGATCTCGGAGGCGTTTCCGGGTGCTACGGGGAGGAGGTATACCAGCTGGCGGGCAATGAATTCCAGCTGCTGGGGAAGCGGTCCGGTGAGGGGAGCTGCGAAGGGCTCTGGGACGAAAGCTGGGATGAAAACCTCTTTACGATAACGGAAAATGTTTGGAACGGCCAGGCGGTGACGAAAGAGGAGTGGGACGTAAAGCGGGAGGAAAGCTTTCCGCGGGCTTCGGCGGAAGCGCTTGAGATGTTCGGCGGGGGAGGCTGGGATCCGGATGGCTTTTTGGCTGCTGTAATTTCGGGGCTGCGGACGGTCCCTACGAAGGGAGCGTTTCCGCAAGAGGATCTCAATAACAACGGATTTCCGCCTTACACCTTTACGGAGGAAAATTACGCGAAGTATTATGCGACGATAGACCATGTGGAGGTGAGCGGGAATCTGCCGGATGAAGTCGCGCAGGAGGTCGTTGAGTCGTTCGTATGCTCCATGGATATTCTTACATGGGACAGGCCCGGTCATGTGCTGGTGGTCGAAGGGATGTGGGGGGATTGGTATTCGGTGAAGGATACGGCCTATGATTTTGACATGTGGATCAACAGGGATCTTAATGTGGTGATCTATAAGGACGACGGCGTGTCCCCCGACGTGGCATACCAGGTTCTTTGCACCGTGTACCATTACTATGACGCGGTAAATTATACGGTCTATTGCCTTGGGGAGGAGGATGTGGATTTCTGGGCGCTCTCGGATGATTCTACGCCGGGGGTGTGCCTC
>CANSWW010000133.1 GCA_947650845.1 uncultured Lachnospiraceae bacterium | reverse complement strand
ATAGGGGTAGTTTGCGCTTTTTTAGCACCCCACAAGGTTCTGTTTCATAGTAAATGATGGCAGGCCGCCCAATGCCCGCCGCCCAAATCCGCAAACGCCGGCGCCTCCGACCGGCAAACCTCCGTCGCCCGCGGGCAGCGGCTCGCAAAACGGCAGCCCGGCGCCGGATTGATCGGGCTTGGCACCTCGCCGTCCATCACCATCCGCCGGTGCGTACGCTCATACTGCGGGTCCGCCACCGGCACCGCCGACAAAAGCCCCTGCGTATAGGGATGCGCCGCATGGCCGTACACCTCGCCCGTCCCCCCGTACTCCACCATTGTCCCGCAGTACATCACCGCCGCCCTGTCCGAAATGTGGCGCACCATCGACAAATCATGCGCAATAAACAAATACGTCAGATCCATCTGCTCCTGAAAACGGATCAGCATATTCACCACCTGCGCCTGGATCGACACATCCAACGCCGAAATCGGCTCATCGCACACCAAAAAAGACGGGTTCAGCGCCAACGCCCGTGCAATCCCCACACGCTGCCGCTGCCCCCCGGAAAACTCATGCGGAAACCGGTTCGCATGCTCCCGGTGGAGCCCCACCATCTCCAACAGCTCATACACCCGCTCCAGCCGCTCCCTCCGGCCCGGAAACATCCCGTGGATCGAAAACCCCTCCGCAATGATCTCCCCCACCGTAAAAAACGGGTTCAGGGAAGCATACGGGTCCTGAAACACCATCTGCATCCGCCGCGTCAGCTCCTTTTCCTGCGCCCGGCCTACCCGGCTGATATCCTGCCCGTCAAAAACAATCCTCCCCCCGTCCGGCTCATAAATGCGCAATAGCGTACGCCCCACCGTCGTCTTGCCGCAGCCCGATTCCCCCACAAGCCCCAGCGTCTCCCCCCGCGCGATCTCAAACGACACATCGTCCACCGCCTTCAAAACCGCCCCGTGCCCCGCCGGAAAATACTTCTTCAGATGCTGCACCTCCAACAAAAGCTCACTCATCCGAACGCCTCCCTTCTGCCCCCGCAGAGCCCCCAAAGCCCTCCGGCCGATACTGCCTGCCCCTCTCATCCAGAAGCCAGCACCGCGACACATGCCCGTCCCCCGTCACAAACTCCGGCGCATCCTGCTTCTCACAGACCCCCATGCAATACTTGCAACGCCCCGCAAACGCACACCCGGGCGGCGGCGCAAACAAATCCGGCGGCGCCCCCGGAATATTGTACAGCTCCCCCTTGCGCTCCTGGATCAAATTCGGCATCGCCCCCAAAAGCCCCAGCGTATACGGATGGCTCGGATGGTAAAAAATCTGATCCGCCGTCCCCGCCTCCACAATCCGCCCCGCGTACATGACATTGATCCGGTCGGCCATCTTCGCCACCACCCCCAAGTCATGCGTAATCAAAATCACCCCCATATGGAACTGCTCCTGCAAACCCCCGATCAGCTCCAAAATCTGCGCCTGAATCGTCACATCCAGCGCCGTCGTCGGCTCATCCGCAAACAAAATCTTCGGATTGCAGCAAAGTGCCATCGCAATCATCGCACGCTGCCTCTGCCCGCCCGACATCGTATGAGGGTAACGCCGAAACGCATTCTCCGGGTTCGGGATCCCCACCCGCCCCAGCATCTTCAGCACCCGCTGCTTCGCCTCCTCCCGGCTCACCCGCTGATGCCTCAAAATCCCCTCCATCAGCTGGCGCCCCACGCGCATCGTCGGATTCAGGCTTGTCATCGAATCCTGGAAAATCATCGCCATCTCATTGCCCCGGTACTGCTCCATCTGCGCATCCGTCTTTCCCGACAGCTCCTCGCCCCCATACAGGATGCTGCCCCCCTTGATCCGCGCCGGCGGCATCGGCACAATCCCCATCACCGTCTGCACCGACACCGACTTCCCGCAGCCCGATTCCCCCACGACCGCCAGCGTCTCCCCCTGGTCAAGGTAAAAGCTCACCCCCCGCACCGCCTGCACCTCGCCTGCGTACGTGTCAAAAGAAACCTGCAAGTCCTTCACTTCCAATAAATGCTCCATAAAGCCCTCCTCAGTCCCTCAAATGCGGGTCAAGCGCATCCCGCAGGCTGTTGCCAAACAAATACAGCGCCAAAATCGTCAAGCTGATCAAAATCCCCGGAATAAACAGCTGATACGGATGCAGGCGGTAATTGCTTGCCCCCACCTGCGACAGCTGCCCCCACGACGTCAGAGGCGACTGGATCCCCAAACCGATGAAGCTCAAATACGCCTCCATAAAAATCGCCCCCGGGATCGCCGCCGTCAGCGACACCACCTGCTGCCCCAGGATATTCGGGAAAATACTGCGGAAAATCAGATGGAACGGGCTGCCCCCCAGCGTCTTGCTCGCCAGCACAAACTCCCGGCTCTTAAACTGCATGATGCGCCCGCGGATCATCCGTGCGCTCCCCATCCAGCCCACCATCGCCATCGCCAAAACAAGCGGCAGCGGCCCCGAGCCCAGGTACAGCATAATCAACGTAATATAAATCAGCTCCGGGATACACACCCCCACGTCAATGATGCGCATAATCACCATATCGACCCAGCCGCCGAAATACCCCGCGATCCCCCCGACCACGATCCCGATCACCTGCGGCACAATCGCCCCGAATAACCCTACCACCAGCGATACCCGCGCACCGACCCACACCCGCGCCCACAAATCGCGCCCCAGCGTATCCGTGCCAAACCAATGCTCCCCGCACGGCTTCACATTCGTCGCCATCAGATTATTCGTCTCATAATTATACCGACCAAACACCGGCGCAAACACCGCCAGCAGCACGATCACCGCAATAAACCCCAGGCTCACCATCGCCACCTTGTCATGCGTAATCCGCCGCAGCGCATCCCGCCAATAGCTCACGCTCGGCCGCACGATCACATCCGTGTCCCGCTCGCCCTCCGGCACCGGCACGAAATCCTCCGCGCTTACCGGGCTCATCCCTTTGCCCGCTCCCTTTTCGGTCCCGCTCATTCTCTCTTCGGCCACACTCATCCCACTCACCTCACTCGGATCCGCGGATCCACGATGCCATACACGATATCCACGATAAAATTCGCCGCCACCACAAACACCCCGAAAAACACCGTCAGACCCAGCGTCATCGTATAATCCAGGTTCTGGATCGACGTCACAAACTGGTTCCCGATGCCCGGAATCGCAAAAATCTGCTCCACCACAAACGACCCCATTAACATCCCCACGATCTCCATCCCCATCGTCGGGATCATCGGGATCACCGCATTGCGGATCTGATGGCTCCAGACTACCCGGTACTTCGAAAGCCCCTTCGCCTTCGCCGTCTTGATATAATCCTCATTCACAATCTCCAGCATAAACGTACGCATCGACCGCGTCCGCCCCGCAATACTCGAAAACGCCAGCGTAACCGTCGGCAAAATGGTATGCTGGAAGCTCTTCCACTGCGCCACCGGCAGCCACTTCAGGCGGATCGCAAACACGTACTGCAGCATCGCCGCCAGGATAAATACCGGCACCGACACCCCCAGCACCGAAAAGCCCACCAGCCCGTAGTCCACTGCCTTCCCCCGGCAGCGCGCCGCCACGATCCCAAACAAAAACCCCAGCGGGATCGACAAAAAATACGCCTGCAGCCCCAGCTGCGCCGAAATCGGAAACGTCGAAGCAATGATCCCATTCACCGACTGCCCCGCATATTTCAGCGAATAGCCGAAATTCCCCCGCAGCAGATTCTGCATATACGTTACATACTGGTCCCACAGCGGCCGGTCAAGCCCATAATAATGCATCATCCGATCCACCATCTCCGCGCTCAAAAGGCTCGTCGTCTGGAACGGGTTGCCCGGCAGCGTGCGCAGCAGAAAGAAGCAGCTCGTCGCAATAAGCCAGACGGTAATCACCGATATAATCAATCTCCGGACTATGTATTTCCTCATCGACAACCTCCAAAACCCAGAACCGGGAGGGCACGGCCATCCCGCCGCCCCTCCCGGCCACTTTTGTCACACAGGCCGCAAGCCGCCCTGCCGCTTCCTATTTATTTACATGAAGATAATTCAGCTGCCAGCCGCTTCCGATCACGGAAATCACAAAATTCTCCACATAGTCATGCGCCGCGTAAGCATGCCCCTGGAAGAACACCGGCAGGATCCCGGCCTCCGAAAGCATCAGCTGCTCCGCCTGGTTGGCCAGCCCAAAACGCTCCTCCTCATCCAGCGCATACTTCGCCTGGTTGATCAACGCGTCAAACTCATCGCTGTGCCAGCAGCCATTGTCAAAGCTGCCGCCGGCCGTAAAGGAATCCATCGCGCTTAAGCAGGTCACGCCCACATCGATGCCGATATCAAACAGGTCGAAATCGCCGCTGTAGAACATGCCGATGGCCGTCCCGATCGTGTACTGCTCCAGCGTCACATTGATCCCCAAATTCTGCTTCCACTGGTCAATGATCGCCTCGCCGATCAGCTTCTGCTCCGCGTTCTCATAGGTCACATACCGCAGCGCCGGCAGCTCGTCCGCCGACGAATAACCAAGCTCCTTCAATGCCGCCGCCAGATACTCCTTCGCCTTCTCCACGTCGCCGTTCGCCCCTACATAGTCAACCGGGTACGCATCCTGGTACGTGGTGCCGTCCTCCCTCGTAAACATCGAGCTCACCACACGCACGGCCGCCTCCGTCGTCGGGTTGATGGCCTTCATCATGCTCTCCCGGTCGATCGCGTAGCTGAGCGCCAGGCCAAAATTGGAATTGGCCATCAGCTCCCCGTTCGCCCCCTGTGAATTAAGCCAGATCAGGTTGATGCCGTTGCCCGGCGCCTCCGACACCTGGTCACCCAGATGCTCCAGGTACTCCGCCGGCACCAAAAACATCGCGTCGGCCTCGCCGTTTTCAAACATCGCCACCTTCGTATTGGCGTCGCTCACCTGGACCGCATGTACCCGCTTCACCGGGAAGGTATTGGCCGCATCCCAGTAATTGTCGTTCTTCTCAAAGGTCAGGGACGATTCCAGCTGCCAGTCTGTCAGCACGTAAGGCCCGCTGTAGTGCATATTTTCCACCGAAGACCCCAAATCTTCGCCCAGGCTCTCGACCAGTTCCTGCTCCAGCGGGATCAGGAAATTCGCCGCCATCTCCGTCACGAAATCCGCATTCGGGTACGCCAGCTTAAAGACCAGCGTCTTCTCATCGGTCGCTTCACAGCCCACCGTCGCCCAGTCATCCGTCTCGCCGTTGTTGTAGGCCTCCGCGCCCTCCAGCATAAAGTACACGTCCGCGTTGCCGCAGCCAAAGCTCGGCGTCAGCATGCAGTATACCGTATATTCAAACATATCCGCCGTGATCGGCTTGCCGTCCGCAAACGTGCAGTCGCGCAGATGGAAAGTATACTCCGTATAATCCTCGTTGTGCTCCACGCTCTCGGCCGCGTCAAAGACCACCTCGTCCTGGTACATGCGCACCAGCGCCGTATAAATCAGGTAAAACACATCCCCGTCGTTCGAGCTCTGCGACAGGATCGGGTTGAGCGTCACCGGGCCGTTTGCCAGCAGCGTAAACTCCTCGTCCTTCGCCCCCGCCGGCGCCGTCTCGCCGCCCTGGCTCTCACCGGCGCCGCCGGTTTCACCGCCTCCGGTGCCGGCACCGGCCGCCGCCGTCGTCTTGCCGCCCCCGTCATCCGTGTAGGTATTGCAGCCCGCCAGCAGCGTCATAACCATCGCCAGCGCCAAAAGCATTGCCACGATCTTTTTCATAACTTTCCTCCTTATCTTTACCACTGAATGTTTCAATGATATTATTATAGCTAATTGTAAAGGCCGAAGGAATTCTTGTCAAGTAATTTATCACTTTAATTTGTTAAATATTTCGTTCCGTATAGGCTTGATCCCGGCGTTTTAGTCGAAAAGGAAGTTAAAAATGAGGCACAGCGATTACTGTGCCTTCGTTTTTTAGTACCAGTCGTGTTTTTCGCCGCGGTCTAAGGCGCGGATGCGTTCCATTTCTTCTTCTGTTAGTTCGAAGTCGAACAGCTCGGTGTTTTCCCTTATATGGTCGGGGTTGCTGGAGCCGGGAATGACGATGACGCTTCTTTGCAGGTTCCAGCGCAGGATGATTTGGGCCGGGGTTTTGCCGTGGGCGGCGGCGATTTCGGTGATGGTTCCGTCATTCAAAAGTTCCGCCGTATAGCCGCGGCCGCCTAAGGGATACCAGCCCTGTACCGCGATGCCGAGGCTTTGGATGTAGGGGACGACTTCGCCTACGCTTTCTTCGTTGTGGTACATGTAGGCGGTGTCGATGAGGCGGACGCCTTGGTTTAGGGCTTCCGTAAGGGAGCTTATGCAGGTTTCTCCGGTTAGGCTGTAGGTGCCGATCCCGTAGACGGGCATTTCGTAGCCGCTGTTTAGGGTGACCGTTTTGGTTTCAAGGTCGAAGATGGGAGGCATGGGAGAATCTCCTTCCGGGTTTTGATCGCGGGCGTTGTGCGGCGGCGGAGTAATTTCTTCGAGCGGGTTTTCCAGGCCTGCTTGGGATGAGGGGGACGGACTTTCTTGCGGGGACGGATTTTCTTGCGGCGGCGGACTTTCTTGCGGGGACGGACTTTCTTGCTGCAGCGGATTTTCTGCCTGGGTTTCCAAAAGGGGAATGGTATTGGATGTTTCTTCCTTATTTAAGGGGAGGGCGCTGCATCCGCACAGGGCGAATAGCAGCGCGAGTCCCGCGCATATGGGGATTTTTTTCATGTTTATATGGATTCCTTTCGCTTCGCCTGGGTATAGAACGCAATGAAGATGGCTTCTGTTTTTCCGTCTGTGCGTCCGATCGGCGGGGGCTTGCGTTTTGTTTGGCGTTTTGGCATTATTTTAGGTTTTCTTTGAAGAATACTTCGAGCTTGTCGAAGGGGATGATGTCGGTCTGATCGTAGAGGTCGGTGTGGACGGCCCCGGGGATCAGCAGCAGTTCTTTGTTGTCGCCTGTGAGCTTGGCGAAGGCGTCTTTGCTAAAGTAGCTGGAGTGCGCTTTTTCGCCGTGGATCAGCAGGACGGCGCTGCGGATTTCGTGGCTGTAGCAGAGGATCGGCTGGTTTAGGAAGGACATGCAGCCGATTTTGTTCCAGCCGCCGTTGGAGTTGAGGGAACGGGGATGGTAGCCGCGCTGGGTTTTATAGTAAGCGTAATAATCTTTTACGTAGAAGGGGGCGTCGTCGGGCAGAGGGTCAATGACGCCGCCGCCCAGCTCGTAGCTGCCGTTTTGGTAGTCGGCGGTGCGCTGGGCGTTTAATGCTTTGCGGGCCTCGTATCTTGCGTCGGCGCTGTCGGCGGCGTCGAAGTAACCGTTGGCGGTGACGCGGCTCATATCGTACATGGTGGAGGCTACGGTTGCTTTGACGCGGGTGTCCAGCGCGGCGGCGTTCAGCGCCAGGCCGCCCCAGCCGCAAATGCCGATGATGCCGATTTTTTCGGGATCGACGGCGGCCTGGACGGTGAGGAAGTCGACGGCGGCCTGGAAGTCCTCGGTGTTGATATCGGGGGACGCCATGTAACGGGGCTCTCCGCCGCTTTCGCCGGTGAAGGAGGGGTCGAAGGCGAGGGTCACAAAGCCGCGTTCCGCCATTGTTTGGGCGTATAGTCCGGCGGCTTGTTCTTTTACGGCGCCGAAGGGGCCGCATACGGCCAGGGCAGCGCGTTTATTGGGCGCGGCTTGTTTGTCTGTTTCTTTGTTTGTTTCTTTGTTTATTTTGCATAGCATGGCTATTGCATATAATTATGAAAAAGCAAAACGAA
>CANSWW010000132.1 GCA_947650845.1 uncultured Lachnospiraceae bacterium | reverse complement strand
AAAAATCATATAATCGAAAAGGAGATCACAAGCTATGTTAATTTTAAAATATGAGCGTCCGGACTTTTTCAACCATCGGATTTATACGGAAAACCACCGGCACGGAGGGACTGGCGCAGGAAAACATTGATGGCAGTGGTAAGGTTCATGCCCAATTCGTTATACAGACGTTCGCACTGCTTTTTGATGTCGCTGTCCATGCGGACGCTGAAATTTATTGTGTTTGCCATAATATCTCTCCTTTCGCAATTCATTGCACATATAGTATATATGGTTTGCAATGCAAAATCAACCTAATGCGCAAAAAAATCATAAATCCTTCTGATTATAATACAAGGATATAACCAATCCCGTTAACCGACTACGGGCAACGCCTGTGTTCGGAGCATGCTCAAACCCCTTGCCCCCCGCCCTCTTTTCGTTTATAATAGTCCCATACCAAAAAAAGGAGCTATTATGGGAAAATCACTCTACATCGCAGAAAAGCCCAGCGTCGCCGCCGAGTTCGCCAAAGCCCTGAACATAAACGGAGCCCGGCGCGACGGCTACATGGAATCCGGGCAAGCCGTCGTCACCTGGTGCGTCGGCCATCTGGTCACCATGAGCTACCCCGAAGCCTACGACGCCCGCCTGAAACGCTGGAGCCTGCAGACCCTTCCCTTCATCCCAGGGGAATTCAAATACGAAATCATCGACCCGGTCAAAAAGCAGTTCGAAATCGTCAAAGCCCTGCTAAACCGCCCCGACATAGAAACCATCTACGTCTGCACCGACTCCGGGCGCGAAGGGGAATACATTTACCGCCTCGTCGAACAGATGGCCGGCGTAAAAGGCAAAAAACGCCGCCGCGTGTGGATCGACTCGCAGACCGAAGAAGAAATCCTCAAAGGCATCCGTAGCGCAAAAGACCTCTCCGAATACGACAACCTGGCAGCTTCCGCCTATCTGCGGGCAAAAGAGGACTACCTGATGGGCATCAACTTCTCCCGCCTTTTAACCCTCAAATATGGCAGCACCCTGTCCTCCTACTTAAAAACCGACCGCACCGTTCTGTCGGTCGGCCGGGTCATGACCTGCGTCCAGGGGATGGTCGTACGCCGGGAGCGGGAAATCCGCCAGTTCGTCAAAACCCCCTTCTACCGCGTGCTCGCGGCTCTCGACTGCCACGGCAGCCGCTTGGAAGCCGAATGGAAAGCCGTAGAAGGCAGCCGTTACTTCGCCCATCCCGCCCTCTATAAAGAAAACGGCTTCAAAGAGCGGGAAAAAGCCGAAGAACTGATTGCCTACCTAAGCGACCCGCCGCCGGTAGAAGCCACCCTGCTTTCACAGGAAAAAAAGCAGGAAAAGAAAAACCCGCCGCTCCTTTTTAACTTGGCCGAGCTGCAGAACGAATGCTCCAAGCTGTTTAAATTAAGCCCCGACGAAACGCTGAAGATCGTCCAGGAGCTCTACGAAAAAAAGCTGGTGACCTACCCCCGTACCGATGCCCGCGTCCTCTCGACCGCCGTATCTAAGGAAGTCGAAAAAAATATCGGCGGCCTGCGGGCCATCCCCGGCGTACGCCCCTTTGCCGAGCACATCCTGCAAACCGGGGCGCACAAAGGAATCGCCAAAACCCGCTACGTCAACGACAAAGCGATCACAGACCACTACGCCATCATCCCGACCGGCCAGGGCGTCAATCAGCTCTCACGCCTGGCTCCGCTCGCCGTCAAGGTATACGAGGTGATCGTGCGCCGCTTCCTGAGCATCTTCCTCCCCCCGGCTGTCTACCAGAAATACGGCCTGGAATTTCAAATCAAGGAAGAACATTTCTTCGCCAGCTTCAAGGTGCTGAAAGAACCGGGCTACCTGGCGGTCGCCGCCCCGGCGCGGGCGGCGAAGGAGCAAGGGCAGATACAGGCCGGGACGGGAGCGGGACAGACTGCCGGGACGGGAGCAGGACAGGCCGCCTTGGGAGCAGCACAGGCCGTCCCTGAAACGGGGCAGCCCTCCTCAGAGGACGCCCCCGACGGCAAAGCCCTCTTAGAAAAGCTCTCCCGGCTGCGCAAGGGAGCCGTTCTGCCGGTACAAGAGCTAACCGTCAAGGAAGGCGAAACCTCGCCGCCCAAACGCTACACCTCCGGCTCGATCATCCTGGCGATGGAAAATGCCGGCCAGCTGATCGAGGACGAAGAGCTGCGCGCCCAGATCAAAGGCAGCGGCATCGGCACCAGCGCGACGCGGGCCGAAATCCTCAAAAAGCTGGTAACTAACAAGTACCTGGCCTTGAACCAGAAAACGCAGGTGATCACGCCGACCCTGCTAGGCGAACTGATCTACGATACGGTAAATAGCTCCCTGCGCCAGCTTCTAAACCCTGAGCTAACGGCCAGCTGGGAAAAAGGCCTCACCTACGTAGCCGAAGGTCAGATCTCCGAAGAGGAATACATGGCCAAGTTAGACGGCTTCATCCGCCGCCGGACGGCCGGGGTCCTGAACTTGCAAAACAGCCGCCAGCTCTGCGGGCTGTTCGACCAGGTGAAGGGGTATTACGAGGGCGGGAAGAAGAAAAAAGACGCGCAGATATAAATCCGCGGCGATTGTTCGGCAGATCAAACAGGAACGGAGATGCAGTATGCAGATATCAGGCAGATTTACGATGGCAGCCCATGTCCTTATATGCATGAAAACCTTTAAAAACGATTATAAAACAACCGGCATTTTTTTGCGTCGGCGGACTCGGCAATCTGCTATGTGTGCATCCAGGTGAGGGAGAATTCTTTGGAAGGTTATACGATGGATGACGCGGTAGCTCCGAATTAAAAGGACCCGGGTACGAAAACGGATTTTTACCAATACAGTATAAAGCGCTGGTCTGGAATGGCCGGCGCTTTTTATTAGGAAATTTTTTATGAAGGACTGCGAAGGTAGAAAAGACCGCAGAAAGTACGACTGGAAGAAAAACGTGTTTTGTGCTATAATCCAGACGGAAGAACGACGGCAGGGGGAGACAGGAGCATGTATCGGATTTTGATTGTAGAGGATGACGAGATCATCGCCGGCGCTATGGAGAAGCATCTTTCTTCCTGGGGCTACCAGGTGCGCTGTGTCGAAGATTTTGCCGGCGTGATGCGTGAGTTTGTGGAATTTGACCCGCAGCTGGTGCTTTTAGACGTGACGCTTCCCTGCTTTAACGGATACCACTGGTGTAGTGAGATTCGGCGGGTATCCAAGGCGCCGGTCGTTTTTATTTCCTCGGCCTCCGACAATATGAATATCGTCATGGCGATGAATTTAGGCGGCGATGATTTTATCGCCAAGCCCTTTGACCTGCATGTGCTGACCGCGAAGGTACAGGCGCTTTTGCGGCGCAGCTATGATTTTGCCGGCCAGGGCCATCTGATGCAATGGCGCGGCGCGATTTTGAATACGGAGGCGGCCTGCCTCACGTTTCAGGAGAATCGTATAGAGCTGACAAAGAACGAAAACCGGATTCTGCAGGTGCTTTTGGAAAATAAAGGGCGTACGGTCAGCCGCGACCGGCTGATGGAGCGGCTCTGGGATTCGGACAGCTTTGTAGACGACAATACGCTGACAGTCAATGTAACAAGGCTGCGCCGAAAGCTAGCGGAAGCGGGCCTTGCAGGGATGATTGTAACCCGAAAGGGAGAGGGCTATCAAATTGAGGATGTAACGACATGAAACAATTCGGTTCCTATATATGGCAAAGAAAAAGGACGATCCTCTATCTGCTGATTTGCGCGGGGCTGGCGCTTGGCTTTTGTTATTTGTACGAGGTTCCGTCGGAGGCGGTCGGATACGCGTTTGTTCTCTGCGGACTGATCGGGGCAGCCTTTGCGGCCGCCGGTTATGGCGGCTATCGGCGGCGTCTTTGCACGCTTACCTGGTTGAACGGCCAGCTGGAGGAGCTGCAGGAGTATCTGCCGCCGGCGCAGGACAGCCTGGAGGAGGCGTACCAGGAGCTGGCGCTTTCTTTACAGAGAAGCCGTCTGTCCGAGCGGGCCCAAGCGGCCGCCGGCCGCAGCGATATGCTGGAATACTATACGATGTGGGCGCATCAGATCAAGACGCCGATCGCAGCGCTGGATTTGCTGCTGCAGTCGGAAGAAGAGCTTTCCCGGCCGCAGGTAGAGGAACAGCTGTTTCGCATACGGGAGTATGTGGAAATGGTGCTGACCTATCTGCGGATGGAGCACATGTCCTCCGATTTGGTCCTGCGGCGCCAGGAGCTGGACCCGATTGTGCGTGCGGCCGTGAAAAAATATGCGCGCGCCTTTATCCACCGGCGTCTGCATCTTTCGTATGAGCCGCTTCCGGGAAAAGTGGTAACCGACGAAAAATGGCTCCAGTTTGTTCTTGAGCAGGTATTGTCAAACGCGTTGAAATACACGAAAGCCGGGACGATTTCCATTTATATGGATGCGGCCTGCCCCTGCCGCCTGGTGATCGCGGACACCGGGACCGGGATCCGGTCGGAGGACCTGCCGCGGGTCTTTGAACGGGGCTTTACCGGGCAGAACGGGCGGGTGGATAAGAACGCCACCGGCCTGGGCCTGTATCTTTGCAAACGGATCATGACGAAGCTGTCGCATGAAATCGGCATTACCTCGGTCGAGGGGCAGGGAACGCAGGTATGGCTGGATTTGGAGACGGCAAAGATCGAATTTGAGTAAAGGAAAAGCAGACGGTTCAGGTTAAAAGACCAGAGAGATGAAGGGGGAAAGGGAGAGGAAGGAGTATGGAACAAAAAGATAAACTCAGCGTATTTATCAGCCTTGTGCTGCGGCATAAACCGGATGCCGCCGGAATTTCTATACCACGGAACCGCTGTCCGATTCCTGAAAGAAATAGAAACGGAAGGGCTGAAGCCTATGAGCCGCTTATACGTCCATTTATCCGGGGAGATCGAAACGGCCGTCAAAGTAGGAGAGCGTCATGGAAAACCTGTGGTACTGAAGATACACAGCGGAAAAATGCACAAAGACGGATGTAAATTTTATCGGTCGGAGAATGGCGTATGGCTCACGAAAAAGGTGGATTGTAAATATTTTGAAAAAAATTAGATGAAAGCAAAGCCTTAAGGGTTGACAAAGGTGAAGAGGTCTTTTATAATAATTATTGACCAAAAGTCAATAATTAGGAAAGAGAGGGCGCTCCATTGGCAAGACCAGTGAAAAAACCACCGGAGCAGTGGAAAAAAGAAATTCTGGATGCGGCGAAGGAATTATTTTTATCAAAAGGGTATGAAGAGACCGCGATCTCGGACATTATGGAGCGGGTTGGAGGGGCCAAAGGGATGTTTTACCGCTTCTTTGAGAGCAAGGAAGCGCTCATGCATGCCCTGGGAGATCAGATGTTTTTTGAGAACAATCCCTTTGAGGCGGTTAGCCGGCGCTCGGATTTGAACGGACTGCAGAAGATCCGGGAAGTGTTTGCGCTTGACAGGGCCGATGGACAGCGGGAGGAAATCAACGTGCAGGCTGTCTCGATCCTCAAAGACCCGCGCATTTTGGCATCCGCGGTCGAGGCGAATCGCCGTGTACTGACGCCTCTGTGGTTTGAGCTGATTGAGGAGGGCCGGCAGGACGGTTCCATTCGGACTGAGTATGCAAAGGAGCTTTCCGAGCTGCTGCCGCTTGTCAATTTCTGGCTGTTGCCGTCGGTGTTTCCGGCAGACACAGAAGAAATCCGGCATAAGTGCCGGTTTGTTGCCGAGGTTCTTTCGGCAATGGGCCTTCCGATCCTTGACGATGCGATGTATGAGCGGGCAGAGAAGCTGCTGGGCAATGCGGGAGAGGGGGGAGCAGCCGGTGAAGCAGAGACTGTTTAGCAAAAATTTTACGCTTCTTGTGCTGGGTCAGGCGAGCTCATTGTTTGGCAATTACATACTGCGGCTGGCATTGTCCATGTATGTGCTGGAAACGACCGGTTCGGCCACCGTGTTTGCGGGAATTTTGTCCATTGCGACTGTGCCGACCATTCTTTTATCGCCTTTGGGCGGTATTCTTGCCGACCGGGCGAACAGGCGGAATATCATGGTAGCGCTGGACGCCTTGATGGGCATGTTCGTTTTCGGGGCGGCCGTTCTTTTGTCCGGCGGGAATGCCCCCGCTGTAATCGGCGTGCTGCTGGTGGCGCTGTCGGTCCTGGGGGCCTTTGAGACGCCGACCGTGCAGGCGTGCATTCCGCAAATGCTGGCAGGCGACCAGATCATCCGGGGCAACGCGGTTGTAAACCAGGTGGCATCGATCTCGTATCTGATCGCGCCTTTACTGGGCAGTATCCTATATGCAGCCTTTGGTTTAAAGCCTGTCATGTACGCGAGCGTAGCGTGTTTCTTTGTTACGGCGTTTTTTGAATGCTTCATACAATTAGGAAATCCGGACCGTGTATATCCGGGAACGATTCGCTCTATGGTCAAGGAAGATTTCTTGAGCAGTGTCCGCTTTATCACAAAGGAGCAGCCCGATGTCATGAAGCTTTTGCTTCTGGCAGCTCTTTCCCGTTTCTTTGTTATGGGGATTACCCTGGTAGGGATTCCCTTCCTTGTGCGGGTAGTCCTTGGCTTGGAGGCCCAGTATTACGGCGGGGCGGAGAGCGCGCTGGCGGTGGCTACTATTTTAGGAAGCGTTGCGGCAGGCCTTCTTACAGGGAAGCTGAAAACCGGCCGGCTGTCGTTGGTACTTGCGGCGATCGGCGCATGCATTATTCCGGCCGGATCCGTATTTCTGTTTCCGTCGGACGCGACAACCCGGTATGCTATAAATGTTGCCGCTTTTTGCGGGATGCAGGCCGCGATCAGTATTTTTTCGATCTTTGCGGTATCGATGATCCAACAGAAAACGCCCAATCATTTGCTGGGGAAAGTGATGGCGTATACGTCGGCGATTACCATGTGCGCTCAGCCGGTGGGACAGATGGTTTATGGATTTTTGTTTGACGGATTTCGGGAAGCGGTTTATCTGGTGTTGATTCCTACGGGTGCGGTTGTGTGTGCGATTGGCTTGCTGGCGAAGGGGTTCTTTCAAAGGATGGAGGAAAATGCGTTGATTATTGTGTAATGAGTGTGTATAATAGTGTCATGGGGAGAGGAAAATGGAAATTATTATAGGGGGTGAATGGTATGAAACAGGTTTATCCAACTTTTATATTAAATACAAAGGACGGTTCGGAACACCCTTTTTTGGTGTATGTTCCCGATATGGAAATTTTCACGGAAGGAGACACTTTTGCGGATGCGATTGAAATGGCAAGAGATGCCATTGGCTTAGCTGGAATTTCGATAGAAGATAATGAAGAGGAATTTCCTGCGCCATCGGATCAAGCGTGCGTGATTGAAAAGGTGAAGCAACAGGATACGGAAGAGGTTGACTTTTCAAAAGGTGTTTTAACTTATGTGGATGTTGACTTCTCTGAATACAGAAAAAAGATCAATACCAAAACGGTGAGGAGAAATGTAGCGCTTCCAAGTTGGTTAAACTATGAAGCGGAACAAGCCGGAATCAATGTTTCAAGAGTGTTACAAGAGGCCTTGATGAAGGTGCTTCATGTAAAGAAGAGTATGTAGTGAGGGAGGTTTGATTATGAAGTGGCTATTTAAAAAAGAAAAAGAAGTGATTTTTAAAACAGTGGAGCCCCATCAAGGCTTTACATTAAGGAACCAGGATACGGAACTTACGGATTTCAGGGACATAGATATTGAAGATTATTTGGCGGATTTGTTTGTTACACCGGATCAGTTTATTGTAGATACCAAAAAGGGTGGACGCAATCTTGCATACATTATTAT